>QNFJ01000175.1 GCA_003646305.1 Gammaproteobacteria bacterium
ACCTTTTCGAAACGGCGCTCGAACATCTCTTGCCGCCCCAGCTCCTGCTCGATTCGGCTTGCCGCTTCGCTCCGAGAAAGCCCATGGAGTGCCGCATGATAGTGAAGGTTTTGCAGCACACTCAGATCAGGATCCAGCGTGGATTGCTGAAAGACAACACCCAGTTTCGCTAGCGCCTGACAGCTCTGTTTTCTAATATCAAAACCGTTAATCCGAACCGAACCGGAAGGACTATCATAAAGATGGGTAATCAGGGAAAAAAGGGTACTCTTGCCTGCACCGTTCGGCCCAAGCAGGATTGTGCATTCTCCGGCTTTTATTTCAAATTCAACCTGATCTAGCGCCAGCTTGTTGGCAAAGCGATAGGAGAGGTTCTCAACCGATAATACCGGCGCGAACTCATTATTCATCGACAGCAGAACATTTAGCTAAAAAAAGATCCTTCAACATTACTTAACTGCAACGCCCCACGGATAGCGTCCAACCGCAACCGACTTAAGCACCTTATGTTTTTTGGTATCAATAATAGAGATATCGTTACTGACGCCATTAGTTGTATAGAGGCGGCTCTGATCAGGAGAGAAGGCCAGATTCCAAACGCGCTGCCCAACCAGAAGATAATCGACAACCTCCAGTCGGCGCACATCAATCACCGCCACCCGATTGGCAGGCCCTAATGCAACATATCCCCATTGTCCGGCCTTATCTATCGCAATACCGACCGGCTGAATCTGCTCAGCGGTAACTCCACGAATTTTGAATGTCAGTTTTTTAATCGGTTGTTGTGTTTGTGCGTCAAGAATAGATAAAACACCACCCACTTCAGAGGTGACCCATAGCTGTTGGCTATCTGCTGTAAATTTAACGGCCCTGGGTCGCTGATCGACCAGTGTGTTTTCAACAATCTCCAGTGATCCCGTATCGATCCAGTGAATCATATTGGTCGTTTCTGAGCTATTGACCACCCATTTTCCGTCTGGGCTGGCCGCTATCCCCTCCGGCTCCACACCAACCGCAATCTCTTTAACAACTGATTGACTAACCGTATCGATCACTGTCACTAGGTCATCATCTTCATTGGAGACAAAAAGCCGCTTCCCATCTGGGCTCATATCAAAGGTTTCCGGATCATCTCCTGACGGCAACGCCCCGACAATTTCATACGTTGTACTGTCGACAATTTGAATGGTGTCATCATCACTCGCTGCAATGTACAGCTGCGAACCATCAGCACTCAATATGATCCCCCGTGGGCGCTGACCTAGATCAACGGTTTTAACCAGCTTACCCGTCGTACCATCAACAACCGCCAGAGCGTTATCTTTCTCAAGCGTCACAAAAACAGTATCCGCCCCACTAATGGAGAGTACGGAAGAGAGCGCAAGCGCTGCCAGAATCTTTTCAACCTGTTTCATTCATTAATTTCCTAATTTACAGCTCGATTCAGGGCGATCAAAACCGAGCGTATCCATCATAGTTTTGGGATGAAGAAAGCCGGGAAGCGGCGCAACGGCCACCATCGAACGTGCTGCCGCGAGTAAAACAGGTTGCCGCAGTTGATTATTCCAGCTTCTAAATGAGAGTTTTTTACCTTTAAACCCAGCCAACGCAAACTGCTCGCTCGTCATAAAACCACGAATCTTATCAAATTCCAGCGAACCACTTCGGGTTGCCGCCTCTCCAATGGCTCTAACAGCCAACCAGACAGCATAATCCATCTCACTCATCCATCGACCCGTCTGCTTTTTAAAGCGATTCTGCAATTGTACTGCACCCCACTGCTCATGTGTTCTATGCCAAGCCGTTGAGACCAAACCCTGAGTTCCTACGACAGGGCGCGGAAACCAGGTCCTATACTCAAGATACTCACCAAACAGGCCCTGCTCATCGGCCACAACCAAAACATCATACTCCGTGCCTCGCGTAAATAGCGGCACATCTGATTGTGCCGTGCGACGTGCGTCGTACGTATGCGTCCAGTTCTTTTCTTCGACAATTTTCAGACCGAACTTTTTAGCCGCACGACGAAGAGCTACCGCGTAATCGCGATCTTCTTTTGTTGGCCCAACAACCACAAATAGTTTCTTCCAGCGCTTTTTCAGCAGATATTGCCCCAATGCATCGGTGCGCATTGCACGGCTCGGCACCATATGCAGCAAATTATCACGACATTCACTACCTCGAAATCGATCATCGCTCACCGAACTATTGTAGATATGAACTGACTTCCCTTCTGCCGCTGCAGAAATCACCGCCAGCTGGTCTGCAGTCAAATCAACGATAATATGCTGATAGCCTTGCTGAACAAGCTCATTAAACTGATTTTCTACATTTCCAGATTGTGGCACACGTACCGCCTTCAGCCTGAATTTCTGCTTCGTAAACCGTCCTGTTGTGTTGTTATCTTTAATCGCTAACTGGGCACCTTGTAGACCCTCATCCAAAGGAACAGAATCAAGATTAGATAACGCAGCGGCAGCCACTTTTTGCTGCGTTAACCAGACAATTTCTAGCGCCTCGCTATCGACCGCAAAAACAGAGACCGACCAACCCAGCAAGGTAATAACCTGAAGAACTTTTCTGACCATTTATACATCTCTATTAGACTAGGCACCGAGGCATTCTACCCTAGTCCGAAAATTTCATGGTAATACCGATTTCCTGGACAATATTGGCGGGCAAAAAAAAGGCGACCAAGAAAGGTCGCCAAAGAGGAGGAGAACATTAAATCTGTAACTACCGCAGAACAACTTTTGCTGCTATGCGTCAATTCGAACTTCATTATATTGCATTGCATCAAAATGTCAACTTCTTTTGCCCTTTCCTGATAAAAGAAGTTGGTAATTAACTAGGCAGCTTACTGCCATATTTCAATGCATTGATTTATAAAATATTATCCTGATTAAACACATCTGACATGAACATGTTTTATTTCTTTGGACAACAAGCCACCATACAGATAGACTCTCCCACAGCTGTACCCATCTGAGGGCAGATGCCAAAGAGGGGGAGAGATGCCTTTATGGCAACGCTTGAAAATGATTTGCAACAATAAAAAAGCAAACATGGCAAAGCAAACTAGAATAATAAATAGAAAAACAATTACAAACGTCTGTTTTTACAGGCGTTTTTTCTTTCTACAACCCCTCACCCAACCTGCGAAAAAGTAACCCTGAGAGCTGCCATTAAAGGACAACGGTTAACCCACCCGAGCGTGATGGAAGCCGGCACAACCCTCTATGGGGGGCAACTATAACGCAACAACTACACTCCATAATTGACCCAAATCAAACCAGCGGGCCATTTCTTTATTTCCACCTGCTCAAAGTGTGAACTCACTCAAAAAACTACACGTTAGTCAGTCGCCTCAATTTCCAAACCCGTATATACGGCGGTAAAAGCGCCAGCATAAAGGGCCACATTAATAACTCCCCTGTCTCATTCCACATCCACGCCACGACAATCACCGTAATCACTATCGTTACCAAACAGTCTGTAATCGTCTTTATTACCCGCTTTCGCTGCCCCACTTTCTCCGCCGAGCTATACAAAATCGTCAGTAGCACGGGGGGTAAAATATGCGCTGGAATATAAAAAATAAGAGCAACCAGAATAAAAATAGCCCACTCACTACTCTCCATATGCCACCCATCTCACAAAATAAAAAATCATATCCCATTCTACTACAGTCAAATAGCTCACTGATCGAGGCATATCACACATACCGCGCTCTAAAATAACAACTGAAATAGCGTAACCCATTGATTCCACTTAAGCCTGGTAACTGGCACGCTCATTGCTTTATAACAATATGTTAACTACCTCCAAGTTGATAGACCTTAAAAGGCACAGGATGTGCCAACCAGAAATGACTAACCCCCTGTTAAAGACAAGGATGTCTTTTTTTTCTGATTCTAATCAGAACTCACTACCCCCGCTCTACCATCATCGTTTGTTCCCGCTGATTGCTGGCGTATAATTCCTCTTTTTATCAAGCATCCGAGTCTAATGAAAAAAGCACTTCTAATTGCTGCGCTCCTTCTGGTTGCTACTTATCTTTTTGTAAGACCTCCCCCTCAAAACCTTGCCGGAAGCGAAACGTTCCAGTTAACAGATCTGCCCTGGCAGATTGAGATTGATCAAAACGGCGATAGCACTATTTTTGGGCAAACTTTGGGAACCAGCACGCTAAGGGAGCTTGAGAAAAAACTGGGGCAGCCGGCGACCATCCGGGTTTTTCGCAGTCAGGACAACTCATTAACACTCGAGGCATTTTTCAAGAAAGTATCTCTTGCTCGAATCGACTCAAAACTGGTCGCCAGACTCCAATCAACAAAGGAGGCATTGGCTGAATTTGAATCACGCGCGCTAAAAAGAAAGGTAACCGCAACAGGAAGTTATAAGCTTGAGCTTTCACAGGCCGATGAAGAGCGGGCGCTTGATGCCAAAATTATCGTCATCAGCTGGTCTCCCCGGTTTATGCGGCTAGATGACGAGATGATTACCGAACGCTTTGGCGTAGCTGATGAAATTATTGAAACAGAAGAAGAGGTTGCCCACTGGCTTTACCCCAAGTTAGGGCTCGATATTATCAGGCTTCCCCGCAACAAAACGACCCTGCACTACATCTCGCCCAACCAGTTTGAACAGGTAAAAGAGGAACTCATTCTCCAAAAAAGAGAGGCCGACGATTAAGTCGGCCCAAGTGCAACAGAAAACCGCTCAGCCCCAGCAGTGAACTGGGGCTTAACTTATTTTTTCGAGAAGATAAGCTCCCCATCCGCC
>QNFJ01000176.1 GCA_003646305.1 Gammaproteobacteria bacterium
CAGTCACTGTTGACCCTGTTTAGTCAGGTCAAATTACAAAAGCGGGTTGAAAAGGCCATTGCCTCTCCGGCAGAAGCAAAGCCCTGGTACAAATACCGCTCTATTTTCCTCACCACATCAAGAGCTGAAGGAGGCGTTGAATTCTGGAAAGAGAACGCTGATGTGCTCGCTGAAACCGAAAAACGGTTCGGTGTACCACCTGAAATTGTCACCGCAATTATTGGTGTTGAGACTCGTTATTCTAAACATACAGGCGGGTTTCGGGTCATCGATTCTCTTTCAACGCTCGCTTTTAATTACCCCAAACGAAGCAAATTTTTCCGCAAGGAGCTAGAACAGTTTCTTTTGCTCTGTCGGGAAGAAGAAGCTAACCCACTTGAGCTAACCGGTTCTTACGCTGGCGCAATGGGTATCCCTCAATTTATGCCCAGTAGTTTCAGGCACTATGCCGCTGATTTTGACGGTGATGGCAAAAAAGATATCTGGAAAAATACCTCTGATGTAATCGCTAGTGTCGCCAATTATTTCACCATTCACGGCTGGCAGAAAGGCGCTCCCGTCGCATTTCCTGTATCAGTTGAAGGCGAACAATATAAGGAGGTTATCGGTAATAGCCTCAAACCAAAACGGACCCTCGCAGAGCTTCAGTCACACGGCGTTAACATCGGGGAGTCAACATTACCTCTAGATACAACTGCTCGACTGCTCTCCTTAAAACAGAAAAATAGTACGGAAGAGTGGGCAGTATTAACCAATTTTTACGTCATAACCCGCTATAACCACAGTGATCATTACGCGATGGCTGTCTACCAACTCAGCCAGGAAATAAAAAATCGCTATGCACTTCTGGCAGCCAAACAATAACTCAGCACTTAACAGCCAAGCATGAATAACCTCTGCCGACATCTTGCTACCCTGTTTCTGATTGCCTCAGCCGTAGGATGTAGCCATTCGAATCGACCGATCATTCATGATGGCACACCTAATCAACCACCAGCCAATATTGCGTCCATCCCTGATGCAACACCAAAAATTGAGCCTATCACCCGCGCAGGAAACCCTCCAACTTATACTGTTCTTGGAAAACACTACCGGCTTATGGATAGCGGCAAGGGCTATGTTGAACGCGGCATTGCCTCCTGGTATGGAACAAAATTTCACGGCAGAAAGACATCGAATGGCGAGGAATATGATATGTATGCCATGACTGCCGCACACAAAACAATCCCCATACCAGCTTATCTTAGAGTCACAAATCTCAAAAATCACCGTTCAATCATTGTCAGAGTTAATGACCGCGGCCCTTTTCATTCAAACCGAATTATTGATCTCTCCTACACAGCTGCTGCCAAACTCGATATTCTAAAAACCGGAACCGGCTTTGTAGAGATAAAAGCAATCGATCCAACAGCACCGCCCCCAAAGAGAGAGAATATTAAGTCGATACAGAAAGCCGGTATTACAGATGAGATCTATCTACAGATAGGTGCTTTTGGACAACACGCTAACGCGCTTAAATTAAGTCAACAAATTCATGACAGCAAAGTAGCATTTGTTCGCATAAAAACAGAGAACGGAAAAATAGGGCCGCTTTATCGCGTTCAAATAGGCCCTCTAGAATCAACTGATGAGGTAGATGACCTCATCCAAAGGCTGATTCAGTTCGGCGTTACAAAAACCCATCTTATTGTAAAACCCAAGATATAAAATAACTTCAAAATCTACACGCCAAACAAGCTCGTGTTACAATTTTCGCTGCACAAAACGCGTGCCCACTCATTTTATCCTAACTTCACCGGACCTTACTGTTGTGAATATTTCAAGAGCACTTTTTAGTATTTTTCTATTTTTACTTACCTGCAACAGCGTCGTGATGGCTGTAACACCCATTCCAGCAGCGCCTCGCATTGCAGCCAGCGGTTTCTTTCTCCAGGATTTTAACAGCGGTAAAGTGCTTGCTGAAAAAAATAGTGAGCAGCGCCTACCCCCCGCCAGTTTGACGAAAATCATGACCTCATACATTGCCTTCAATGAGATCAAAAATGGACAGCTCAACTTAAGCGACCTGGTGACTATTAGCGAAAAAGCCTGGCGTACACCCGGTTCACGCATGTTTATTGAGGTGGGGAAAAAAATTCCCGTCGAAGAGTTACTGAAAGGGATGGTTATTCAATCAGGTAATGATGCCAGTGTCGCCCTAGCTGAGCATATTGCCGGAGATGAGCAAACATTCGCTCAAATGATGAACCAGCAAGCAGAAAAACTGGGCATGACTAACAGCTGGTTTAGTAACAGCACCGGCCTACCAACCAAAGAAGACCACTACACCACGGCACAAGACCTTAGTCGGCTGACTCTAGCATTAATCAGGGACTTTCCAGAGTTTTACTCATGGTACTCAGAAAAGGAAATGACCTTTAATGGCATAACGCAAAAAAATCGCAACCGGCTATTATGGCGTGATAAATCGGTCGATGGCGTAAAAACAGGGCACACTGATGCCGCCAAATATTGCCTTGTCTCTTCATCATTACGAGATGGGATGCGCCTTATCTCCGTTGTGATGGGAACCAGTAGTGAGAATGCACGGGCACAGGAAAGTCAGGCACTAATCAATTATGGTTATCGTTTCTACGAAACACACCGCCTTTATCAAGCGGGAGAAACACTCACATCAACCCGTATCTGGAAGGGCAGTAGCCAGCAATTGAACCTTGGATTGAGCGAAGACCTTTATCTCACGATCCCCAGAAAGCAATACAAAAATCTCGATGCACAAATGGAGCTTGACCCAAGAATCATGGCTCCCGCAGCAAAAGGACAACAGTTTGGTGTTGTAACAATCACTTTAGATGGCACAGAACTCGCCAGAAAACCACTCATCGCACTTAGTCCTGTTACCGAAGGAAGCATCTTTCAACGGCTCTCCGATGAAGCCTTACTGATGATTGAGTAACTCTAATGAGTCATAACGAGCAAACTGTCTACCTAAATGGCCAGTACCTGCCCATAAACCAGGCCCAAGTATCCGTTCTGGACCGTGGCTTTTTATTTGGCGATGGCGTCTATGAAGTCATTCCTGTCTTTGCAAACAAACCTTTTCGTCTTCACGAGCACCTTTTGCGACTTGATGACAGCTTAAATGGGATACGACTAGCCTCTCCATTTGATCACAAAGGATGGAAAGCGCTATTTACATCACTCATTGAAAAAAGCGGTGGTGGAAATCTTTCAATTTACCTACAAGTTACCCGAGGCGTGACTGATAAGAGAGACCATGCGCTGCCGAAAGAGCCTCAACCAACGGTCTTCGTTATGTGCAGCCCAATGCCTGCTTCTGCCCCACCTGAAGAGCAAAAAGGAGCCTGCGCGATTACACTGGAAGATAACCGTTGGCACGCCTGTAACGTTAAGGCAATTACACTCCTTGCTAATATCTTGCTTCGCCAGAAAGCCGTCGACAAAGGCTGTGCCGAAGCGATATTACTCCGTGATGGAATGGTAACCGAAGGTGCCGCGAGCAATCTTTTTGCGGTTATTGACAGTAAGCTGGTCACGCCACCCAAAAGCAATCATGTTTTGCCGGGCATCACTCGAGACCTCATTATCGAGTTAGCCAACGCGAATGGTTTACCCTGCGAAGAAAGAACGATCAGTGCTGTTGAACTACGGCAAGCCAGCGAAGTTTGGGTCACCAGTTCAACCCGCGAAATTCTGCCCATTATCAAGCTCGATGAACAGCAAATTGGCACAGGCAAACCAGGACCGCTCTGGTTAAAAATGCAGATGCTTTATCAAAACTACAAACAGCTTCTAAAACAAACACAGTGACTCAGGGTGATAACGAAACACTTCTAAAATTCCCCTGCGACTTCTCCATCAAAGCGATGGGGCTCGCTAGTGAAGAATTTGAAATTATGGTCGTTGAGATTGTTCGGCGCCATGTCGAAGATTTACGAGAAAATGCTGTCCGTTCGCGCCCGAGTAAAAATGGGAAATACAGTTCCATCACTATCACCATTCAGGCCACTAGCAAAAGACAGCTCGATACAATCTACCAGGAACTGCACGATTCAGAAAAAGTCCTAATGGCTTTGTAGCGCAATCCATATGGATTTAATCATCAGACAACTCGGCCTTCAGGATTACCAGAAAACCTGGCAGGCTATGCGTGACTTCACAGAAAAAAGGGCTGACAGTACAGCCGATGAATTCTGGCTTGTTCAGCACCCTTCGGTTTACACACAAGGGTTAAGCGGAAAAGCCGAACACCTTCTTAACCCCCAAACGATTCCTGTTGTGCAAACTGATCGAGGAGGGCAGGTCACTTATCATGGCCCTGGACAACTGATTCTCTACCCCCTTATCGACCTCAAGCGAAAAAATCTCGGTATACGCGCACTCGTTTCAGCCCTCGAAAATAGCACCATTGCGCTTCTCAAACAGTATGGTCTACAGGCCTATGCCCGTGCAGATGCACCCGGTGTTTATATTAATGAAGAGAAAATTGCCTCGCTTGGCTTGCGCGTCCGGCGTGGCTGTAGCTATCACGGGTTGAGCCTGAACGTTGACCTTGACCTCACCCCTTTTGATGGCATTAATCCCTGTGGTCAATCTGGTCTTAGCGTCACCAGTCTTGCTAAACTAGGCATCAACATTAAGGCTGATGAACCTGCACCCGCACTCATTGCAGCCCTCATCAACACCCTGGATTATGACCTCGATTCGGTCACATCAAAATGAAGAAAGAGATATGACAGACCTTAAAGCCCCATCACGATC
>QNFJ01000177.1 GCA_003646305.1 Gammaproteobacteria bacterium
AGTACATGAAACATGAAGCCGGGACACTCGAACGAGTGATGGAAGCGCGTTCTGGTGTTTCAAAAGCGAGAGAGGCAAAGGATATTCAGGCGCTAGGGCAGGCTGAAACAGCATTGCGGCAAGGATTAATGAACCTTTTTGCAGTGGCGGAAGCTTACCCTGACTTAAAAGCGAATGAGTCTTTTCAGCACCTTCAGGGACGCATCTCGGGTCTTGAAAACAGCATCGCTGATCGCCGTGAATTTTATAATGAAAGCGTCAATAACAATAATGTCAGAATTGAACAATTTCCGGACCTGTTGATTGCGCGTAAGCTTAATTTTGGTGCTTTTGATCTGCTTGAATTTAGTGAGGAAGAAAAAAAGGATGTAAATCTGAAATCACTTTTTGACTGAGACCGCCTCGATTTATGGAAGAAACAGTCCTCAGGGCAAGCCAGGGAGAATTTGCGATTGCGATTCTAATCGCAGCCGTTCTCTCGATTGTCAGCTTTTATTACGGTTTCCGCTTTTTTCGAAGAGTACGGATAATTGAGGACATCCCAACGTCAACGGTTCGAGGCGCGGCACAAGGTTTTATTGAACTGGAAGGAATCGCAAAAATGATGGAAGGTGAGCCTATCCACGCGCCACTGAGTGGCAAGCCATGTGTCTGGTTCAGCTATAAGGTCGAGAGAAAAGTACGGAACCACCTGGACGATAGAACGCATACTCACTGGCAGACGATTGATCAGGGCGTTAGCGATCATCTCTTTCATCTTCAGGATAGAACCGGCGTGTGCGTGATTGATCCGGAAGAAGCTGAGGTTATCCCCACCTCGAGTCGTATATGGAGTGGAAGCCGAGATCGCCCAGAAACCTGGGATGGATTGGCCGAGTCGAGTGGTTTCTGGGCTTCACTATTTGCGGGAGTGGGCCGCTATCGTTACACAGAAAAGCTGATTTCTACAGGTGATCCGCTCTATGCAATGGGTGCCTTTGTGACGTTAGGTGGAGATGATGGTAGTTATACTGTTTCTGCTGAAACGAGAGATTTACTGGCCGCCTGGAAGCGGACACCCGAGAGAATATTGAAGCATTTTGATTTCAATAAAGATGGTGAAATTGACCAGGCCGAATGGCAAATTGTGCGGAAACAGGCGACCAGAAAGGTTGAGCAATCACGGCGTGAGCGCGCTCATGAGGCCGAACTACATGTGATGAAGAAGCCGACGGATCAGGATCACCACTATTTATTGTCAGTTATTCCCCAGTCTAAACTGAGGCTGCGCTACTCGCTGATGTCCGCAGGATTGCTATCCATGTTTATCTTGCTGATAGCAGGACTTAGCTGGGCATTGCAGATAAGGAGCCTTTTTTAGCAGTCGACATTGGGCTATGCTCTCCCTTTTCTGTTTTACTGATTACGGATGTTATGACTAACCCTCTTCTCGCAACAAATTCTCTGCCACTTTTTGACAGCATTAACCCCGACCATATTGAAGAAGCGATCGATCAGATTCTGTCGGAGAGTCGTACTGAAATTAGTGCGCTTCTTGAAGGTGGAGGCCCTTATAACTGGTGTAACCTCGTGGAGCCACTTGAGGCAATTGATGACCGCTTAAGCCGTGCGTGGTCTCCCGTTAGTCACCTGAACTCGGTACTGAGCAGTGATGAACTGCGTTCCGCCTATAATGCCTGTCTACCAAAGCTGACTGAATACTCCACCGAAATGGGGCAGAACAGAGCATTGTATGAGGCGTGGCAGTCACTTTCAGAGGGGGAGGTTTTTAAGCAGCTCAATGCCACGCAGCAAAAGATCGTTAATGATGCGCTCAGAGATTTCCGCCTGTCGGGTATTGCGTTGGAAGGTGAAGCAAAATCGCGTTTTAAAGAGATTGCCCAGTCGCTTTCAAAGAGCACAAGCAAGTTTGAAGAGAATCTGCTCGATGCCACCAATGACTGGAATAAATTGATTTTGGATGTCGGTCAGTTAAAGGGACTGCCAGAAAACGCCATTGCACTGGCAAAGCAGGAGGCAGAAAATCGTAAAGAATCGGGCTGGATGCTGACACTGGAGTTTCCCTCGTATATTGCCGTCATGACTTTTGCCGATGACCGGCAGCTTCGTCGTGAAATGTACGAAGCTTTCTCAACTCGCGCATCAGAGTGTGGGCCGGGCAAGGGCCAGTGGGATAACAGCGAAGTGATGGAGGAGATACTGGCATTGCGCCACGAAGAGGCTAACCTTCTCGGTTTTGACAACTTTGCAACGGTTTCTCTGGCAACCAAAATGGCAGAAACACCCGAACAGGTAGTTGGCTTTCTGGTAGACCTCGCAGAGCGCAGTCAGCCAATCGCCAGGAAAGACTTTGCGGAGCTAGGTCAGTTCGCAAAAGAAGAGCGGGGCGTTGAAAAGCTTGAAGCTTGGGATATTGGCTATTATTCAGAAAAACTGCGCCAGCACCGTTTTGATCTCTCACAGGAAGAGGTTAAACAGTACTTTCCAGACACAAAAGTGATTGCCGGACTTTTCGTGGTGGTGAAGCGGCTTTTTGGCTTAAACATTAAAGAGCAACAGGGCGTTGAAACCTGGCACAAAGATGTCCGTTTCTTTGAGATCAGAGACAACGAAGACAATCTTCGTGGGCAGTTTTTTCTGGATCCTTACGCCCGTGGTAAAAAACGGGGTGGTGCCTGGATGGATGTCTGTATCTCACGGCGTAAGCTAAAAGAGGGAATACAGACCCCCGTTGCCTATTTGACCTGTAATTTCACGCCACCCGTGGGTGATGCCCCTGCATTGCTTACCCATGATGAAGTGATTACGCTGTTCCATGAGTTTGGGCATGGTCTCCACCATATGTTAACGAAAGTGGATGAGGCGGCTGTCTCGGGTATTTCAGGTGTGGAATGGGATGCCGTCGAGCTACCTAGCCAGTTCCTGGAAAACTGGTGCTGGGAGAAAGAATCGCTGGCGCTGATTTCAAGCCATTATCAGACAGGTGAACCGCTACCCGACTCACTCTTTGATAAGATGATTGCGGCGAAAAATTTCCAGTCGGGCATGTTAATGATGCGGCAGCTTGAATTCAGCCTGTTTGATTTCAAGATGCACGAACAGTATCAAGCCGATAAAGGGGGGCGAATCTACCCACTTTTAAACGAAATTCGTGATCAGTACGCAGTTGTGCCGATTCCAGAATTTAACCGTTTCGCGCATGGTTTTTCACATATCTTTGCGGGTGGCTATGCAGCCGGTTACTACAGCTATAAATGGGCTGAAGTGCTCTCCAGCGATGCCTTCTCCCTATTTGAAGAGAATGGCATTTTTGATGCGGAGACAGGGCGCTCTTTCCTCGAAAATATACTGGAAAAAGGGGGCAGTCAGGAGGCGATGCAACTCTTTATCGCCTTTCGTGGGCGAGAGCCAAAGATTGATGCACTACTTAGGCATTGTGGGATTGCTGGATAAATTAGGGCGCGGCTCTTTAGCCCCTTCCCCTCTTTCAGGGGGAAGGTTGGGATGGGGGTAAAGGTTTTATGTGTAAGTAAAGTTTAAAGAGAACAGTATGAAGTACAAAGACCTACGCGATTTTATCGACCAACTTGAAAAAGCTGGTGAACTTAAACGCATAAAGATCGAAGTTGATCCCAATTTAGAGATCACCGAAATCTGTGATCGCACCCTAAAAGCGGGTGGCCCTGCGCTGCTATTTGAAAATGTGCTGGGGTCAGATGTACCACTTCTCGGAAACCTCTTCGGAACCCCTAAACGGGTCGCGATGGGGATGGGGAAAACAGAAGTGAGCGCCCTGCGTGAAGTGGGTGAGCTTCTCGCCTACCTCAAAGAGCCAGAGCCGCCCAAAGGGATGAAAGATGCCTGGGAAAAGCTGCCGATCTTTAAGCAGGTCTTAAATATGGCCCCCAAAGAGGTGAGCCGCGCCCCGTGCCAGCAAGAGGTCTTTAGTGGTGATGAGGTCGATTTAGGCCGCTATCCGATTCAAACCTGCTGGCCGGGTGATGTCGGGCCACTGATAACCTGGCCGCTCGTGATTACAAAAGGGCCCGAAAAAGAACGTCAGAACTTAGGCATCTATCGCCAACAGGTGATTGGTCGTAATAAGTTGATTATGCGCTGGTTAGAGCATCGTGGTGGGGCACAAGATCTACGTGAGTGGAAACTGGCGCATCCGGGTGAACCATTTCCAGTGGCGGTTGCACTCGGAGCTGATCCGGCGACTATTTTGGGTGCAGTGACCCCTATACCCGATACACTCTCAGAATATGGTTTTGCCGGACTTTTACGAGGAAGCAAGACCGAAGTGGTGAAGTGCAAATCGCATGATCTACAAGTCCCCGCCAGCGCAGAGATTGTATTAGAAGGCTTTATCTACCCCGATGAAATGGCAGAAGAAGGGCCATTTGGAGACCACACCGGCTATTACAACGAGGTGGAAACCTTCCCCGTATTTACTGTCGAGAAGATCACCCAGCGGAAAAACCCCATCTATCACAGCACCTATACCGGCAGGCCACCTGATGAACCGGCTATTTTGGGTGTGGCGCTCAATGAAGTCTTCGTACCCATTCTGCAAAAGCAGTTTCCAGAAATTGTCGACTTTTACCTACCCCCAGAAGGTTGTTCGTACCGCATGGCGGTGATCAGTATCAAAAAGCAGTACCCCGGACATGCCAAGCGAATCATGCTCGGCACTTGGTCATTCTTGCGACAGTTTATGTACACAAAATTTGTCATCGTCACCGATGATGATGTCGATGTGCGCAACTGGGAA
>QNFJ01000178.1 GCA_003646305.1 Gammaproteobacteria bacterium
GACATTGAAAATAATAGAGGGTTTATAGAATGAAAATGTTAAAAACAACGGTTGCTTGCGGTCTTCTCGCAGTGTCAACTTTGGCCTCGGCCGAACACCATCTTGGTACTTTCAGTGCAAATGTTGCACTGACTTCTGATTACGTATTTCGTGGTATTTCTCAGACTGATAATGATCCTGCTATCCAGGGTGGATTTGACTGGAATCATGGTAGCGGTGTCTATGCAGGTGTTTGGGGATCAAATATTGATGAAGACTTTCTGGGTGCTAACCTTGAGTTAGACACTTATGTTGGTTTTTCAACTGACATTGGTGGTTTTGGTATCGATGTTGGGTTTATCCATTATGACTACCCAGGTGGCCCGTCTGGTGGTGACGTGGATGAGGTTTATCTCGGAGCGAGTTTTGGCCCTTTCAGCGCAAAGTATTCTGAAGGCGTCGAGTTTGTTAATGGTACGACTGATTTAGGTAACTACCTGGAACTAGGTGCAGACTTTGAACTTCCTTGGGAGCTTGGATTGGGGTTGCACGTTGGTCAGTATGATTTCAAAGACGGTGGTGATTATGTGGACTGGAAGCTGGCTCTCTCTAAACAGGTCAGTAACTTCACGTTTGAGCTAGGTTACACTGATACAGATGAAAAAGATTTTGGGGACATAGGCGATGAAAGATTCATTTTGTCGGTGTCTGCAAGCCTCTAATCGGTATCTATAGAAGCTGATAAAAAACGGAGCCATCAGGCTCCGTTTTTCGTTGTGCTGAATACAGGTCTAGTTCAGAGAGTGAGTTTTTCAACACCACCTTCTTTGGCCAGGAGGGCAATGTCAGCACCTCGGTCGGCAAAAAGTCCAACGGTGACAACACCGGGGATATTATTAATAGCCTGTTCAAGGTGTATTGGCTCCAAAATTTCCAGATTATGGACATCGAGAATCTGATTTCCATTATCAGTCACAAAATTCTCTCGCCACATCGGTTGCCCACCCAGCTTGAAAAGCTGTCTGGCAACAAAGCTACGTGCCATTGGGATCACTTCAATCGGTAAGGGGAATCGGCCTAATAGATTTACTTTCTTACTCGAGTCGGCGATACAGATAAATTTTTTGCTGGCTGCCGCAATGATTTTTTCGCGAGTGAGCGCGCCACCGCCGCCTTTAATCATCTGCAAGTTTCCATTGATTTCGTCAGCGCCATCAACATAAATATCGAGATCCCCAGCCTGATTTAACTCAAGAACGGGGATGCCCAGTTTTTTAAGTCGCTGAGTACTGGCCTCAGAACTGGAAACCGCGCCATCTAATTCATGCCTGACATCGGCCAGGCAGTCGATAAAGTGATTAACGGTTGAGCCTGTTCCGACACCGATGATCGATACATTATGAACAAACTCCATTGCGGCTCTGGCGGCCTCTTTTTTTAAAGATTCTTGTGACATTTTTCGATCCCGTTAGTGAAATTATAATGGTTATTCTGCGCTATATTTAATGCTGATTGAAGCGATAAAAAGCCTCTTCGGTAATCACACCATTTAGTGGAACATCCCAGTTTTGATGGGGTAGTTTATCCACCTTCTGAGATTCAAAAGCGAGCCCGATCAGGCGGGGTTTTTTAAGGTATTGCTGCTGCCTGAGATAGGCAAAAGCCCTGTCATAAAAGCCTCCGCCCATACCGAGACGGTTCCCTTCGAGATCAAAAGCGACCAGTGGGATAAAGGCGGTATCAAGTGTCCAGGCAGGAGTAAGAATCTTTTGTGAGAGGATTGGTTCGGGAATCCCGTAGCGGTTTAGGAAAAGTTTGCCTTTTTGTTCGTAACGGCCAAACCACAAGCCAGTGAAAGGTTTTGGTTTAAGGATCGGCAAGTAAAATGTTTTTTTTAGGCGCCAGGCCCTGGGAAATAGTTGTTCAGGTTGAGGTTCGTTGTCATTGCTTAGATAAAGTGCGACACGTGAACTTGCTCGATACTCGGGCGAAGCGGTGATTTGCTTGCAGATTGAAGCGGACTTTTCTTTGATCTCGTGAGGCGTGAGCGATTGCCTGGCGGCGCGAATACGTTTTCTGATTTCGGAAGAAGAGTCGCTCACGATAGTCATACTCGAATCAATTAGGGTGTGCCCCCCGCCTGCACCGTATCGCACCTTTTCCCTTGAACCGGTAGGTTCAGGGGGGAACGCGTAGTACAAATCAGGCTCCCCGAAAAATCAGGTATGCACAACATTGTAACCACAGCGTTCCCTGAGTATAAAATTAGGCTCAAGGGGTACCCGGTGCACTACGAATGCCGCAGGGGACACACTGTCTATTTTACAAATTTTTGAGCAGAATTACTCGTTTGATTCGAGAACTAGGCTAATTTTTTTCTGCATAGCCTCCAGCCGTGTTGACAGTTCGTCCGACAGGGACTCACTTTCTCCGCTCGACTGAGTCAGGTCGTGGGAAATATTCAGCGCAGCCATCACGGCGATGCGATCCAGGCCAACAACGCGACCGGTATCCCTTATTTCTCGCATTTTTGTATCGAGATAGCGTGCTGCGGCTCGAAGTCCCGGGGCCTCTTCTTCGCTGCAGGAGACAACATATTCTTTATCAAGGATACTGAGAGAGGTTGGCTGTGCCTTTTTCTGGCTCATGCGATGTGTTCCATTGACTTGAGGCGGGTGATCATCGACTCAACACGGTTTTTAGCCAGTGCTGTTTTCTCGATCAGTTGCGCCCGGTCTTTTACAAGAGATTCTTGTTTAACTTTCAAAGTGCGGTTTTCTTCTTGCAGTCGTGAGCAGAGAAGAACCAGCGAATTAAGGCTCTCTTCTAAACTTTGCAATTTGGTGGTTGTTTCGTTTTCGGCCATTGTCTTTTTCAAAGGGGTAATATTAGTGCTGCGGCTCTTTAGGGTCAAATGGTAGCATATCCTCAGAAAAGTGATGGAAACAGCGGTAATTTTGTCGGTTTCATCAATAAAACTATAGAGATTGAGGTAATAAAAGTAATGTCATCTGTATTTGAGTTTGAAGAGGTCGAAGAGATTCTAACCGGCAGCGCCGCAGAAATGATGGCGGCCGAAGCGCATGGAGTGTTGTCGGGGATGCTCTGTGTCAGCGATAAGGCGGAGTGCAATAACTGGTTAAAAGCGGTTTACGATGATGAAGTAGGAGAGCTTCTAAGCAGAGATGCCCTGCTTTTGTTGGAGCGATTTTTTGATGAAGCTGCCGAGATGATTAAATCAGATGATTTTGAGTTTCCATTGTTTCTGCCGGACGATGATGAACCTCTTGGATCAAGAGCGAGTGCTTTAGCGGAATGGTGTCGAGGGTTTATCTACGGTTTGGGTTATGGGGGAATGGATAAAGAGGCAGAATGGCAGGGAGAGAGCCGAGAGGTTTTGCAGGACATGGTGGAAATCTCTCGATTAGATAGTGATTGTGGAGGGGAGGTTGATGAGAATGCTTTTGTGGAGCTCTCGGAATTTGTTCGGATCGGGGTTCTCGTTATATTTGCTGAATTGAGAGATAGTGGCGAGGGTGGACATAATGAGACAGTTCATTGATTTGCCATTGCTAAAATGAAAATAAAACAGACAGAGTACAAAAAGCGCAGAACGCAGTTGATGCGAATGGTGGGGAAGGGTTCTATTGCACTGATTCCTTCAGCAAATGTAAAAGGACGCAACCGGGATGTGGAATATAAATTTCGGCAAGATAGCGACTTTTCGTATTTAACAGGTTTTGAAGAGCCAGAGGCGTTGGCTGTCTTTATTCCAGGTCGAGAACAGGGTGAATACCTTCTTTTTTGCCGAGAGTTTGATGACAAAATGGCGCTCTGGACAGGACACCACGCCGGGCTTGAGGGAGCAGTCAAAGAGTTTGGGGCCGATGATGCTTTCCCAATTAGTGATCTGGGTGACATTCTGCCGGGTCTATTAGAAAACAGGGAAAAAGTTTTCTACCCGATGGGACGGAGCTCTGAATTAGATCAGCAGCTGATGGAATGGACAAATCGTATTCGTAGCCAGGCAAGGACAGGTGTGACGGCACCGATCGAGTTTGTCTCTTTAGAGCACTTTGTTCACGATATGCGACTCTATAAAAGCCCCGCAGAGATAAAGATGATGCGTAAAGCGGCAACTATATCTGTTGAAGCGCATAAACGGGCGATGAAATCTACTCAACCGGGGCTTTACGAATATCAGATTGAAGCAGACCTGCTGCATCAGTTTCTTTATGGTGGTGCGCGCGCAGAAGCTTATTCGTCGATTGTTGGCGGTGGAAAAAATGGTTGCGTACTACATTACATTGATAATCGAGATCAGCTGAAAGAGGGTGACCTGCTTTTGATTGATGCGGGTGCGGAATGGGAAAATTATGCGGCTGATATTACCCGCACCTTCCCTGTTAACGGTCGATTCTCTGATGAGCAAAAAGCACTCTACCAGCTTGTTTTAGACGCGCAATTGGCTGCTATTGAGATGGTCAAGCCAGGCAATCACTGGAATGAGCCGCATGATATTGCTGTTAGCATTTTGACTAAAGGACTGGTTAAATTAGGCCTGCTCACAGGTAAAGTGGCAAAGCTAATTAAAGACGAGTCGTACAAAACCTTTTATATGCACCGTACTGGCCACTGGCTAGGTATGGATGTTCATGATGTGGGTGATTATAAAATTGATGGTAACTGGCGAGTTCTTGAGGCAGGAATGGTATTAACTGTCGAGCCAGGTCTTTACATTGCACCTGATTGTGAGGCGGTTGAAGCGCGCTGGCGAGGAATTGGC
>QNFJ01000179.1 GCA_003646305.1 Gammaproteobacteria bacterium
CAACACCCACCGCGCCAGATGAAAGACCCAAATTTGGCGATTGGGAAGAGCTGGCCACAACAGCTTGGGAAAACCTGAAAACTGTCGCGGTTGTTCGCCGTTCTGATCGCCCAATCCAGATCATGCTGACACCTGAACAGGTTGAAGTGATCCGCCAGAGCCTTTCATTAAAACTTGAAATGGCGCGGCTAGCGCTTGTTAAGGAAGACGAGGAACTCTACAAAGCAAATCTCGACACTTCAAAAGCCTGGCTAACAAAATACTTCGACATGTCCGCAAGCGAAAATCAATTTGTTGAGAACGAGATAAATAGGCTTTCAAGTGCCTTAATCAAAACGCCTTCTACGGATATTAGCGAATCGCTGCGTGCCCTTCGTGCGGTACCCATTCTTAAGCTCGATGAAGAGGGGAACGCATCGTGAAAAAGATCTTCTTCATAATCGGCGGACTATTCCTAGCCGCCGGAGCAGCCCTTCTGATCCAGAAAGACCCTGGCTATCTCCTGGTCGGCTACGGCACATTATCTGTTGAAACATCGCTGGCGGTTGCCTTGATCGCACTGGTCATAATATTTGCGGCACTTTATCTGCTAATTAGAAGTTTTGTTTACTTTATCAATATCCCTTCGCGCTTAAACCTGTGGGGTGCACAAAGAAGGAAAAACCGCTCCCAAAAAGAACTCACTACCGGCCTTATCGAGTCGGCTGAAGGTCATTGGGAAAAAGCAGAAAAATTTCTTATCAAACACGCCAGTGAAAGTGACACGCCTCTCCTCAACTACCTGGTCGCTGCCAGAGCCGCTCAGTTTCGCAAGGATTATAGCTGCCGGGATCATTATCTCCAGCTCGCGCATAAAAGCGTTCCAAAAGCCGACATTGCAATTAACATCACTCAGGCTGAACTTCAGCTTGAGCACAACCAGCTTGAACAGGCATTGGCAACGCTTAAGCATCTCAAAGCGCTTTCACCAAAACACCCGCACATTCTTCGACTGCTCAGTGAGACCTATAAAAAACTGAATGAATGGGAGGCATTACAAAAAATGCTGCCTACTCTAAAAAAATCCAAAGCTTACAATCTGGACGAATTCCTCAGCCTGGAAAAAACAGTCTGGCTCAATGTTTTCCACAAACAGGCTCAGCCTGGCTCAGCTGCTAATCTGCAACAACAGTGGAAACTGCTCCCAAAAGCACCACAAAAGGACTTTGAACTCCAAAATACCTATTTCAGCGCAATGATTGAAGCAGGGGCGGGAGAGGAAATAGAGCGCTTGCTGCGCGCCAGTCTGGACACTCAATGGCACGATGAACTCGTGCCGTTATATGGTCGTATCGAAATGACCAATCAGTCAGTTCAAATTGAAAATGCCGAAAGCTGGCTTGCTCATCAACCCAAAAATGCCATTTTATTAAGAATGTTAGGCGGTCTTTGCGCAAGAAATCAGCTGTGGGCTAAAGCAGAAGGCTATTACGAAGCGAGTATTCACTCCACACCTACCGTCAGCGCACTAAAACAACTGGGAGACCTGTACAGCCAGCAAGGGGATAAAACAAAAGCAGCAGAATGCTTCAAACGTGGACTCGCACTTGCGACAACAGGGGAGCTGATCTCCGAGCCACCTAAACCAGCAAAAACCGAGTTAGAGGCTGCGACGGCTGCTGCCTAATTAGCCAACGTATTTTAGGACAGGGCAAACTCAACAAAAAAGGTAGAGACTAAAAGAGTCGCCGCCTTTTTTGTTGCTCGGTGTTTCAAATAGATGCTTGAACACACTTTAAGACCCCATAATCATACATCTCATCTAACGCTTCATAGACCGCTTTAAGCCGCCCTTTCTCTTCTTCCGCGAGTGACTCGATCGTAAAAACGATCTCCTCATAATCATCTTTCTCCAGGTCAATAACCTCCATAACCTCAAGAAGGCCCACCTCAATTGCATCGGCAAGATGGGTGTAAATTGAGCTGACTTTAAGATCGCGTTGCCGGGCAATCTCCTCCACCCCCATTCCTTGCTGATAGAAAATCAAAGTCTCGTTAACCGTCGCACTAAGCCGGTTATTAAGCAATTCAGGCAGAGGATATTTTGCAATTTCAGCGAGAAACTTCTGCCCATATCGGCCCAGCTTTTGCTCCCCTACACCCGAGATTGTGCGTAGCTCAGACACTGTTCCGGGTCTTTTCTTCAACATCTCCTGCAACGTCGCATCATGAAAAATCATATAAGGCGGCACACCCATCTCACCAGCAAGCTCAACCCTTAACGCTCGCAATGCCTCCCACAAAGGCTCATCCTGAGGCCGAACAAGGCTTTTCTGTTTCTTTCCTTTCGTTACAACCTCCTCTTTACCTTGCTTTCTCAGGCTAAGCGACTGTTCACCCTTCAATATTGGCCGGCATTTCTCCGTCAGTCGTAGAGCACCAAACCGCTCCGTATCAATATCAATGTATCCCAGCGCGATTAACTGTCGAAAAAGGCTCCGCCATTCCGCAACAGAGAGTTCTTTACCGATACCGAAGGTACTAACCCTGTCGTGCCCATTGCGCTGAATCCGTTCATCAACTTTTCCAGTCAAAATATCGACAATATAACTGACCCCAAAACGCTGGTCGGTTCTAAAAATTGTCGATAACGCCTTTTGTGCCGCAATCGTCCCATCCCATTTTTCTGGTGGCGAGAGGCAATTATCACAATTGCCACAGCGCTCAGGGTAGTCATCTTCAAAATAGGCCAACAATGCATGACGCCGACAGCTGATTAGCTCACACAACCCCAACATCGACTCAAGTTTATGATGCTCGACTCGTTTATGCGCCTCATCTGCAGTGGAATCCTGCATAAACTGGCGCAGTGTGATGACATCCTGCAAACCATAAGCCATCCAGGCACTAGCTGGCTCACCATCCCGACCGGCACGACCCGTTTCCTGATAGTAAGCCTCTATACTCTTAGGAAGCGATAGATGCGCGACAAAGCGAACATCCGGCTTATCAATCCCCATTCCAAATGCGATGGTGGCGACAATAATCACCCCCTCTTCGCGTAAAAACCGTTGTTGATTTTGCTGCCGAACCTCTTGGGGCAGGCCTGCATGATAGGGCAACGCAACACGGCCCTGATCGCATAACCACTCTGCTGTCACCTCCACTTTTTTGCGAGAAAGACAGTAAACAATCCCTGCATCCTGCGAATGCTTCTTTTCCAGAAAACGCCATAACCTCTGCTTCGGATTGTTCCCTTCCGAAATAGCGTACTGGATATTAGGCCGATCAAAGCTATTAATATAAACCTGTGCCGTCTCCAGCCCAAGCTGGCTAATAATCTCATCACGCGTCCGTTGATCAGCTGTCGCAGTCAGCGCAATACGGGGAACATCCGGATACCGCTCGTGAAGAATCTTTAGTTTCTGATATTCAGGCCGGAAATCATGCCCCCACTGCGAAACACAGTGCGCCTCATCAATCGCAAACAGAGAAAGCCGGCAACGATCCAGTAATCCCAGCATAAACCCATTCAGAAGCCTTTCTGGAGCCACATAGAGCAGATCGAGCTCATCATCCAGTAACTGCCGCGTAACGGCCTGCGATTCACTTTGGCTTAAACTCGAATTAAGAAAAGCGGCCCTAACGCCCAACTGGCTTAACGCATCCACCTGATCTTGCATCAGCGCAATCAGGGGTGAAATGACAATAGCTGTCCCCTCACGCACCAGCGCAGGGACCTGATAACACAACGACTTACCGCCACCTGTTGGCATCAACACCAGCGCGTCATCACCCTTCAATAATGACTCAATAATCTCCCTCTGGGAGTGGCGGAATTGATCATAACCAAAGGTTGACTGAAGAATCGCCTCAGCACGTTTTAACATCTATTGCGCAACCTCTTCGACTTCAAGACCCGCATCACGCCAGGCCAGAAAACCACCATCAATATGACAAACCGGCTCAAGCCCCATGTTTTGTAATGTTTGGGTGGCTAATGCAGAACGATGGCTCTTCGCACAATAGAGCACAAACTTTTTACCTGATGAGAAAACTTTACGGTGATATTCAGACTCAGGATCAACCCAAAACTCCAACATCCCGCGGGGTGCGTGTAATGCACCGGGGATTTTGCCATCACGATACAGCTCACGAACATCGCGGATATCGACAATGACCGTACCTTCATCATCAAGCAGCGCACGTGCCTGTTCGACTGAAATAGTTTCAATTCCCTCTAAAGCTCGATCAACTAACTGTTTTACGCTGGTTTTCATATGGAGAGTCTCTTTTGGAAAAGGACATGATACCTGAAAAGTAATTCACCACAGAGGGTACAGACGCCAACAGGGATGTTGGTAAGTAGAGCAACGCAGGAGCAGTTGCCGAGCACACAAAGGAAAGATTAACTGTCTAAAACAAACGCAAAGATGCCAAGGTGCGGGGGCGCAAATAGAGGTCAAACAAACTACATCAGTAAGTGACTCTGACTTTTCTTCCCCATTTCTTTATCAAGCCACATTTATCTCAAGCCTCTCCACTTCGTGGGTGAATTCACCCCCCCGTTATTTCCGCTGCTAGTTCAGAGGCCGTTTTAACCGAGCAGCTTTTCAGTAGTACCGTTAGAAAATCAAGCTGGCTGATGAGATGGACACGCTCCCAAGTCCGGCCCATGATGGCCAAGTAAGAAGCGTTCAACTCATTACATCAGGAGCATGTCCATGAATAAGATTAATACGGTTGGTGTAGATTTAGCAAAGAATACTTTTCA
>QNFJ01000180.1 GCA_003646305.1 Gammaproteobacteria bacterium
ATCTGACCATTCCAAAGTGCACATTCACCAATCGCATAAATATCATGATCTGAAGTGCGGCACTGGTTATCAATGACGATACCGCCACGCTGGCCGATCTCTAGACCACAATTTGCAGCAATAGAATCTTGTGGTCGAATACCGGCAGAAAAGACAATTAGATCCGTTTCCAGCTCTTCTCCGTCAGCAAAATTCATTTTCAAACGACATTCATCGCCTGCGCCAATATTGGTCGTGTTTTTACCTAAGTGAACCTTTACACCTAAATCTTCAATTTTCTGACGCAGCATTGCACCACCACCATCATCAACCTGAACCGCCATCAAGCGTGGCGCAAACTCAACCACATTGGTTTCCAACCCCAAATCACGAAGTGCTTTCGCCGCCTCAAGACCCAGCAGTCCACCCCCCACAACCACACCGACTTTACCTTCTTTACCGGCTGCGGTTATCTTCTCAAGATCATCAATGGTTCTGTAAACAAAACAGGATTCATTATCATGACCAGGGACAGGCGGCACGAAAGGATATGAACCGGTTGCGAGGACCAACTTATCATACGGAATTTCATCGCCATTCTGAGAGATGACCACTTTTCTTCTGCGATCAACCGAAATGGCTTTATCGCCCATACGGACGGTGATTCCATTTTCTTCAAAGAAGCCAGGCGTCACCATCGACAGGTCATCAGCACTTTTACCCGAAAAGTATGCAGAGAGCTGTACACGATCGTATGCTGGACGCGACTCTTCACAAAAAGTCGTAATCTCTAATTGGTCAGATAGGCCGTTCTCTGCCTCAACGATCCCCGTTAAAAGGTTATGACCGACCATTCCGTTACCGATAACAACAAGTCTTCTTTTATTACCCATGTTTAGCTTCCTGAATATTCAGATAAATGACACACTGCACAAGCAATCGTCATGCCATCAAAGTTTACTTCTATAACCATATGAATTGACCGTGATTATTGTCAGATATCACACTGTACAGACAATTAATCGCACCAATACAGAGCAGATAATAATAAGTACGCACCGAAAAGAATCGAGGTAAAACTGGACAAAAAGAGAGGTGCTATAGATACTGAGCCCCATCATCATAATCGTGCGGGAAAATAAAAGTGCCAAAAGCCAGTGAACTTAAAAGAGGGTCTGTGGTTGAGATAAACGAAGTACCTCACATTGTTAAGCAGATAGAAGCTAAAAGCCCCTCCTCACGTGGCGCCTCCACACTCTATAAAATACGCTTTAACAATTTGAAAACCGGGCAAAAACTGGATGAATCCTTTAAAAGTGATGATTTCCTAAAAGAGGCAGACTGCGTTCGCACCAAAGTGCAATTCTCCTATATTGATGACACAAGCCATGTCTTTATGAATATGGAAGATTACAGCCAATACAGCATTGATACCGTTGATATTGAAGATCAAATTGGCTACTTAACAGAAGGACTTGAGGGGATTGTTGCGCTACTATCTGATGAGAGCGTTCTCGCAATAGAACTCCCCAATTCAGTCAATCTTGAGATAAAAGAGACCGCGCCTGGCATAAAAGGGGCAACCGCGACAGGACGTACCAAGCCGGCAGCATTATCCACGGGAATTGAAGTTCAAGTGCCTGAATACCTGGAATCGGGTGAAGTGATTAAAATTAACACAATAACGGGAAAATTTATTTCGAGAGCATAGACCGCTCGATTAGAACACCCGTCTAGATGTTTATTCATTTCAGGTTTTAACTGTCCCCAACATACTTTTTGCTCGCTCACGAGCACGTTCAACAATCAGGTAAAAACAGGGCGTTAACAACAAGGTAATAAAAGTCGCAAACAACACACCATAACCGAGCGAAACCGCCATCGGTATTAAAAACTGTGCCTGCGTATTATCACTAAACATGAGTGGTATCAAACCAATAAAGGTGGTCAATGAAGTTAACAATATTGCCCGAAAACGAACTTTTCCTGCCCGCTTAATAGCCGTCACAAGCTCTTCACCTTTTGATCTGGCCTGATTGGTGTAATCCACCATCACCAAACTATCATTCACAACAACACCCGTCAGCGCTAACATCCCCAAAACACTTTGTATCGATAAATCCAGCCCCATCAAAAGATGCCCCGCAACCGCCCCTAATAATCCGAAAGGAATAGCTGACATCACAACCAGTGGCTGAATATAAGAGTGCAGCGGCACTGCCAGCATCACATACATTAGGAATAACACCAGCAAAAAACCCCACATAAGACTACTAAAGGTCTCTTTCTGCTCCTTTGCTTCACCCGCCTGGTCGTACGAAACCCCTGGATAATCCTGCAGTAACATCCTCACCTGCTGACTCACCTCTTGTCTAAGCTGAGGCAACCTGACCTCCTGCCGGTTCGCCTCCGCAGTCACATGCAGCGTACGGAAACGATCGGTGTGTTGAATAGTGGCTGGACCGCGATCAAATCGAATCAGTGCCACCTCTTCCAGTGGAATATTGTCACCACTCGCAGTTTTAATCAGCATCGATTTAAGACTGTCCAACGAGCTACGTTCACTTTTTGGATAACGGACAAACACTTTCACCTCATCCCGTCCTCGTTGAAAACGCTGTACCTCTTGCCCATGAAATGCCCAGCGAACCTGATGCGCCAAATCGGCAGGGCTGATACCCAATAGTTCTGCCGAAGGTTTGAGCTTTAATTCCACCTGTTCATTGCCGGTCTCATAGTTATCGGTAATATCATAAAGACCCGAATAGGTGGCCAATTGCGCTTTGATCTGTTCAGAAATATGGCTCAGCTCTTTAAAATCATCTCCATATAAAACGATATCAATTGCCGCACCTGCCCCATGAATATGAGAGCCAATAGTGAACTGTTTTGCACCTGGGATCTCTCCCACCATTTGTCGCCACTCACGGGCGACTTGCATACTCGAAACTTTATTCTCTCTCAATTCAGGTGGAATCATTTCAAGCATTACTCGTCCCGTATTTGAAGAGACTCCCATTCTTGAACTGGCCTTTGTACCCACGCTTGAAAAAAGGTCTGTAATAATTTCATCACCCTCATCTTGATACTTTTCTTTAAGTTGTAGTGCAGCATTTTCAATTTTCTCGATATAACGCTGTGTGACCTCAAACGGTGTTCCTACCGGCATGATTAAGGTTGCTCTCGCCACCTCACTCTGTACCCTTGGAAAAAAGTTAAAGCGCAACCACCCTGAGGTTACTGTGCTAATCAGAATAATAAATACCGCCAGAAAAACAGCGACTGTTAAGCCTGGGCGGTCGATACAACGGTGCAGAACCGGCCGATAAATCCGGCTAATAAACCAGTCCGTTCCTCTGGAAACACTATTTTGTAGTGGTGTCAGTAATGGCACATAGGTTGAACCCAGTGGGTGATTAAGATGCGAGGGCAGGATCAATTTTGATTCGACCAAAGATAACAGTAATACCGGAATCACAATTGCCGGAATCATTGTGAACATTTTGCTCCGCTCACCTTCCATCAAAAGCAGTGCCGCAAAAGCAAGAATCGTTGTCAGAATCCCGAAGGTGACCGCCACCCCTACTTCCCGTGTACCATTGATTGCCGAGGCCGTTGGGTCATCGCCTTTTTCAAGGTGCTGATAAATATTTTCACCGGTCACAATGGCATCATCAACCACAATACCGAGCACCAAAATAAAGGCAAAAATACTCGTGTAGTTGATGGTAATACCAAGCATTGGCATAAAAGCAAATGCTCCAATAATAGAGACCGGCAAGCCCATCAAAACCCAAAAGGCCAACTGCACACGTAAAAATAGACTCAGTAGAATAAAGACTAGCAACCCGCCCTGTACCGCATTCATCACTAATGACTCAATCCGCTTATTGATATATTTTGAACGATCGCGCCAATAACTGATTTCAATTTCCTGGGGATACTTCTCGGCTGCCCGTTCAACGTATTGACGCACTTCTCGTGCAATATCAATGGCATCCTGCTCGCCCACGCGATAAATCTCGATGGTGATACATTGCTTGCCATTAAACTTATGCAGGATCGGATCGTCAGAAAAACCATCTGTCACATTGGCAATGTCACGCACCCTCAACAGGGTTCCATCTTTATTGGTTTTGATGATGATGTCACCAAACTCACGACCACTGTAGGCTCGCTTACTCGTTCTGATGGAGATTTCTCGCTCTTCTGACTGAATCGAACCGGCGGGAAGTTCCATTGATGATCGACGAATCGAGGTGGCGATATCAGCAAGCGTTAATCCATACTTTCGCAAGGTCTGCTCTGAGGTATCAATAGAAATTTCATAGGGGCGAACACCTGCCAAATCCACTTGCGTAATTTCAGGAATAGCCGCAATCTCATCGCGCACCCGTTGACCAATTCCCTGTAATTCCTTTTCAGGCAAATCAGCGACGACGACGACACTAATCACCTCAAAGCGACGCGACATAACACCCACTTCTGGGATTTCCATGTCCTCAGGAAAACCTCGAATCATGTCCACCCGTGCCTTCACCTCATCGACAACTTCTCGATATTCAAAACCATCATCCACCTTCATGGTGACTGAAGCACTCCCACTCGAAGCGGTTGAGTGAAGGTCGGTAATACCAGGCAAATCAAAAATAGCCTCTTCAATACGGCTAGTCACCGACTCTTCCATATCAGTCGGGGTTGATCCTGGATAACTGGTTTTTACAAACAGCCGCTTCCGTTC
>QNFJ01000181.1 GCA_003646305.1 Gammaproteobacteria bacterium
CGCGCAACGCCCGATTCATTCGCATAACGCCAGTTTGTTTCTTACTGAGGCTCTACACCACCTGATCCACAGATAACACCTACGCCACCATCAAGAACTTTCAGTGAACGATAAACTTCAATTGTGAAGTCAACGTGTCCTGGAGTATCGATAATATTCATACGATGACCATCCCATTCACAACTTGTCGCAGCCGACTGAATCGTAATTCCGCGCTCTTGCTCCTGCTCCATGAAGTCAGTAGTCGCTTCACCATCATGTACTTCACCGGTTTTATGGATTTTTCCGGTTAGTTTCAGGATTCTTTCAGTAGTCGTTGTTTTGCCCGCATCAACGTGGGCAAAAATACCGATATTCCGGTAGTTGGATAGGTCAGTCATCTTATTTGTACTCTAATTTCTAAGTGATATTAAAAGGATATTTGACAAGTTTTTGCACATGGAGAATGCTTCTTCAAAATGCACAGCGATAATTTAGCTCAAGTAACAGGCTATTATAACGAATAATGGAATTGATCAGCAATGCCATTATTTTTAGAGTGTATAGAAGCTAGATTAACTGGCTAATTTTCAGGAACATAAACAAAAGAACCATCTTTAAGGCGATAAGCAACAGCGGCTTTAGTGCCTTCTTCTTTGCCCATTGTGTCGCTCACTTTAGCGGGCTCAGAAGGTGCGTTGGTAATCCATAGAATAGAGGGCTGCTTGGCATGAAAGAAATTGCTGATTTAGAGAAATATGAACAGGCAGGTTATTTCGAGTAATTTTTTCATAAAACTAATGGAAGCCGTTGGGAAGAGGAATGGTTTTTGATGTTTATAATTTTTATAGGTTTTGTGCTGTGTATTACGGCGTCGCTCGCTGTGTTGATCTCACGAGTGGTTATGGATAATAAAAAGAGGTGCTGAACTTATGATTCGAAAGGCTGTCAGTGGAATGGCGGGAGGATTTTTTGTAATCATTTAGCTTTTTTGACATCCTATGAAAGAAAGCAATGAATGTGCCGCAAATTAACAGCATTAAAATCAGTGCATTATGATTTCAAATATGGCTAATCGGCTATGTGCCATTGTTTCTGTGTTATATAACACTATTTTTGTTTAACTTTAAAAGAAGTGATTTGATGAAAAAAAGTATTGGTTTTCTTGGAGTGATGGGTTTAATGGTCGCTTCATTGTCTGCTGCGGTGGCCTCTGACGGCGTTAAAGAAGCGCTTGCTAAAAGCCTTCCAGGCGTTGAAGTTGATTCAATTAAAAGTACACCGGTTCCGGGGCTATATCAGATCGCTTTTGGGCCCCGTGTTATGTACGTGTCAGAAGATGGTCGCTATATGCTTCAAGGAAGCATGGTGGACCTGGCGACGAGGGAGAACCTGACTGATCCAGCACAAGCTAAAGCAATGCTTTCAGCGGTTGAGAAAGTTGGCGAAGACGACATGATTATCTATAAGCCAAAAAACAAAAAACATACGATGACGGTGTTTACCGACATCGATTGTGGTTATTGCCGGAAACTGCACAATCAGATGGATGCTTATCTCGAAGAGGGATTTGAGGTTAGGTATCTATTTTTTCCACGTAGTGGGCTTAATACAAATTCATACGATAAAGCAGTTTCTGTCTGGTGCGCGGATGATCGAAATGACGCATTAACAAAAGCTAAAAACAACCAGCACGTGGAATCAAAAACATGTAATAACCCTGTGAAGGAGCACTTTGAGTTGGGAATGGCGATGGGTGTCAGGGGAACGCCCGCGATCCTCACAGATACTGGGAAGCTGTTGCCTGGTTATATCTCCCCCAGGGAGATTGGGCAGTACTTTACAGAGGACTAGAGTGTTATTTATTGAGCAGTTCCTTGAGGGCATAGAGCTGTTCTAACGCCTCTTTTGGTGTAAGGTTATCTGGAGAGAGATTCTTTAATTCATTGATAACTATGCTGTTATCTTTCTCGGAAAAGAGATCCATTTGGTTGCTGCGGCTGTTTCTTAAGCTGCTCTCATGTGTCTGGTCCTCAAGTTCTAGCAGTTTTACTTTTGCCTGCGTAATCACTTTTTTAGGGACACCCGCCAGGGCTGCGACCTGGAGGCCGTAACTTTGGTTGGCCGGTCCCTCTTTGACGCTGTGCAGGAAAACAATGGAGTCGCCGTGTTCGATTGCATCTAGATGAACATTGGCAATGTTGTTCTGGGTTTCGTTTAGTGTCGTTAATTCAAAGTAATGCGTGGCAAAAAGGGTGAAAGACTTTATCTCCTCGGCGAGATAATTTGCACAGGCCCAGGCGAGGGAAAGGCCATCAAAGGTGCTGGTACCCCGGCCAATCTCATCCATTAATACAAGGCTGTTTTCTGTGGCATTATGCAAGATGTTGGCTGTTTCAGACATTTCAACCATGAAAGTTGAACGGCCACTGGTCAGATCGTCAGATGCACCAATACGAGTGAATATACGGTCAATGGGGCCAATTTCTGCTTTGTTGGCAGGGACAAAGCAGCCGGTGTGGGCAAGCAGAACGATGAGGGCTGTTTGGCGCATATAGGTCGATTTGCCGCCCATATTAGGCCCTGTGATAATGAGCATTCTGCGTTTGGGTGTCAGCTCGACATCATTAGCTATGAACGGTGTTTCTGATAATTGCTCGATGACGGGATGGCGACCTTCCTGAATACGGATTCCGGTTCGGCTGCTGAGAATTGGACGAGCGAGATTCATCGTCTCAGCGCATTCGGAAAAATTGCTGAGTACATCCAGTTCTGAAAGACCCTCTGCGCATTTTTGCAGCGCTACTAGTGATTCGTTAATTGTTTCCAGCAATGCTTCGTAAAGGGCTTTCTCACAAGCGAGTGATTTTTCACGCGCGCTGAGAACCTTGTCTTCAAACGATTTCAGCTCTTCGGTGAAATAGCGCTCTGCATTTTTTAGCGTTTGCTTGCGTGTATAGTGGCTGGGCGCATTATCGGCCTGAGAGCGAGGTATTTCAATATAGTAGCCATGCACCCGATTGTATTTAACCCGGAGTGTAGCGATCCCTGTTGCGGATTTTTCCCTGTTTTCCATATCAATCAGGAATTGATCTGCATTTTGACTGAGTGCGCGAAGTTCATCGAGTTCTGCATTGAAGCCAGTGGCAATCACACCACCATCACGAATTAAAACAGGTGGATTGTCTTTGATGGCTCGCGTTAAAAGTGCGAGAAGCTTAGGTTGTTGCGCTACTTTTGTCTGAATTCTTTTAAGCTGTTTTGATGGAGTAGCGAAAAGAATTCCCTCCAGGTCGGGGAGTAGGCCGAGTGTTGCTTTCAAGATCGCTAAATCACGAGGACGGGCAGAGCGGAGTGCAACCCGGGAGGAGATACGTTCGATATCGCCCACTCCGCACAATAATTGATGTATTGGCTGATACTGCCTTTCACTAATAAGCAGCTCAATCACTTCGTGGCGGCTTTTGAGTGTCTCTTTATTTCGGGTCGGCTGGGTCAGCCAGCGGCGAATCAATCGTCCTCCCATTGCCGTAGCTGTTTTGTCGAGTACGCCGCATAAAGAAAACTCAAAACGTCCACTTGGGTGGCTATCGAGTTCAAGGTTTAGCCTGGTTGCCGCATCAAGCGTGATATTGTCTTCCTCATTTTCAATCGAAATGGATTGTAGATGAGGAAGGGCGGCTTGCTGTGTCTCCTTTACATACTGTAGGAGTGAGCCGGCAGCGGCCACCGATATAGGGTGCGCCTCACAACCAAACCCTTTGAGATCTTTTGTTTTAAACTGGCGTGTTAGCAATAGAACCGCACTTTCCACATCAAAATGCCAGGAAGGTCGCCTGCTGATCCCTCTTCGAGCTTTTAGCAAAGGAGGGAGCGGCCATTCTTCACTGACCAGTAACTCAGCCGGATTAAGGCGCGTTATTTCGCTTATCAAATGATCCAGATTAGCAGTTTGCTGAAGAATAAAGCGGCCACTGGCAATATCTAAAGAGGCAATGCCAAATTGCTCGTCAATGACCGCGATGGCAACTAACAAGCTATCACTGCGGTCATCCAGCAAGGATTCTTCAGTGATTGTGCCGGGGGTGATGACTCGAACGACTTTGCGCTCAACAGGTCCTTTGGACTTGCTCGGATCGCCAATTTGCTCACAAAGTGCGACGGACTCTCCCGCTTTTAACAGTTTGGCCAGATAGTTATCCGCAGCATGGTGGGGAATGCCCGCCATCGGAATCGGTTGACCATTAGACTTTCCACGGCTGGTTAGCGTGATATCGACTAGCCGGGAGGCTTTGCGAGCATCGTCAAAAAACAGCTCATAAAAGTCACCCATGCGGTAAAAAAGCAGCGTATCGGGGTAATCCGCTTTAATGCGCAAAAATTGCTGCATCATAGGTGTGTGAGGTGATAAGTTTTTTTCGGTCATTTAAACTGTAAGTCTTAGATGAGCAGAGGAATGGAAGTTACAAAATATGGATCATAAATTATACGCATTATCTAAGCGGGTGGGAGAGGCTCTTCTGGCCAAACATCGCAAACTGGCAACCGCTGAGTCTTGCACCGGTGGTTGGATCGCTAAATGCGTGACGGATGTGCCGGGGAGCTCGGAATGGTTTGATCGCAGTTTTATTACCTATACCAATAAGGCCAAACAACAGATGTTGGGGGTCCCTGAGTTGTTATTGGCGGAC
>QNFJ01000182.1 GCA_003646305.1 Gammaproteobacteria bacterium
AGAAACAGCAAAAATTCCAAGCAGTATCTATGAGAAACTTAACCCTCCTTTGTGTAGGATTGCTCGCTTCTAGTGAGCTATTTGCCGATACACCTCGCCAACAACTCGACCCTCTAGTTGTCACCAGCACCCGTGAAGCAACACCTCTTTCTAATTTGGCCAGTAATACAGGCATTGTTAGTGAAGAGGAGATTGAATTTATTCGCCCTGACCATATTAGTGAACTGATTGACCGCATTCCCGGCGTTTATGTTCATCGCAATAATGGCCAGGAAAATCTTGTTTCGATTCGCTCTCCCATTTTAACGGGAGCGGGTGCTGCCGGTTCATTTTTATTTATGGAAGATGGTGTTCCACTTAGAGCCGCCGGCTTCTCAAATATCAATGGATTATCGGAAGCGAATGCCGAACAGGCGGGACGAGTCGAAGTGATTCGTGGCCCAGGAAGTGCTTTTTACGGTTCAAATGCGATGTTCGGCCTCGTCAATGTTTTGAGCCGCGCCCCTTCAGATGAACTTGAGCGAACTATCGACTTCTCAGTTGGGCCACATGATCTGGCGGGCTTCAAAACAACGTTTAGTGATAGTTCAGAAAATCAGGGTTATCGTCTCAATTTTAATGCCCATCACGATGGTGGTTATCGTGATGACTCCGGTTATGACCAGCAAAAACTAACACTGAGACATGATTACCGATTCAGCAATACCGAAGTTAAAACTGTCTTATCGGCTTTTAACCTCAATCAGGAAACCGCTGGTTTTATCCAAAGCAGAACCGATGATGAGGCTTATAAAGATTCAAGTCTTGCTAAAACCAACCCGAACCCAGAGGCCTATCGCGACTGGAAAAGCTTCCGCCTCTCTTCAAGCTGGGCAACAAAGCTCTCCAACGGCAATCAACTGACGATTACGCCATACCTTCGCGATAACGAAATGCGCTTCCTTCGTCATTTTGTACCCGAGCAATCAATAGAGGAAAACAGCCATTCAAGTATCGGCGCACAAACTGCTTACGCCATGGATCTTGATGGAGGACACAAGTTAGTTGCCGGTGCTGATGTGGAATTTACAAGAGGGAGCCTGGAAGATACGCAGATGCTCCCCGATATCAATAAATTCGGTAAATACCGACCTCAAGGCAAGCATTATGATTACGAGGTGGACGCTTATACCATCGCACCTTATCTCCATAGCGAATGGCTGCTTACAGAGCGAACCCGCTTAATCGCAGGCCTGCGTTTTGAGCACACTCAATACGAGTATGACAATAAAATGGTCGATGGAAATAGTAAAGAAGATGGAACACCGTGCCCTGTTCCCAGTGGCTGCCTTTATCTTCGCCCGAGCGACAGAACAGATACTTTTAATAATTTAAGCCCTAAACTCGGAATCGTTCAAAAACTGAATGACTCAAATAGTCTTTACGCCAACCTTTCGCAGGGTTTTCGTGCGCCGCAAACATCGGAGCTATATCAGCTTCAAAACAAACAGGTCGAAGGAGATATTGATTCGGAGCAGCTAGATAGCGTAGAAATAGGCGCAAAAGGCTATCTTAGTGGCATTCAGTATGATATTGCGCTCTACCACATGAAACGAAAAAACGTTTTTTTTCGTGATGGTCGAGGGCTCAATGTAACCGACGGCAAAACAAAACATGACGGCATTGAAATCGGTCTCGGAGCCTCTCTAATACAAAATGTTGATTTAGGCATCAGTTATAGCTATGCACGACATAAATACGATTTTGACCGTCCTGCAAATGGTATCCAGAAAGGTAATGATGTTGATACGGCCCCCCGCCACCAGAGCAACGTCCGGCTTGGCTGGGACTATCTACCCAACAGCCGTGCTGAACTCGAATGGATCTACATCAGTCAGTACTACACAGACTCATCAAACAGACACAGTTACGATGGACATGATCTGTTCAATCTCCGTATCGAGCAGACGGTCAATCGGCAGCTAAACCTTTATGGCCGCATCACCAACTTGACCGACACAGCGTATGCTGAACGTGCTGATTTTGCCTTTGGAAGTCACCGATTCTTTCCCGGAGAGCCAAGATCTCTGCACGTTGGGGCAAGTTACAGCTTCTAGCGACCTTTTTTAAACTAGCTTAGTAACAGGCCGATTTTAAGGGGGACTGCCATGCCATTACATCTGCGGCCCAAAATGAAATCCGAGATTTTATATGGAGGTGAAACGGCAACCTTTTGATTATCTTTCATAAAATTGCTGCTATGCCGCATTCTTACCTCTATAGAAAGTAGTTCACAAATCCCTCTAACACGCGTTATTATTTGGACAGCTAGAACTTACAACATATTTTAGCGTGATAATAACTAAATGATTTAGCGGCTCTATAGCCTGATTAAACAGGCCATAGAGTACCCTAAACAATAGCAAACCCGCATTGTCGGAGGAGAACCTGATGTTTAAAGTTACACACTATCTGTGTGGAGCGGCGCTTTTATTTGCGCCTTTCCACCTTTCTGCTTACGAGACCGATACAGAAATCGTTAAGGCAAAAATCGAAGCAACCAAAAAACTGCCTGCACTGGAAGCTGGACGGAGTGATTACGGCAGTTTTAGTAACCCGGAAATACGTGAACCTTCACTACGCGATTCTGGCCGTGATGGAACGTTGCTGTTTATCAATAAAACCAATTTCCGCTTTGTCGAAGATATTGGTTTTTATGTACCAAAGTTAGTTGTTGCACTTAAACCTAATGACCCCGCTTCCCCTGTCGTTTTTGATGACCCTACCTCATTCTCAATTACACCACTGCAAGGAGAGGTTGTTTTATCAGGTGCTGCTCTGGAAGCACTACTCAATAAACATGTCTTCAAATTTAGAGGTGCTCCTCTACGCTCACTAAAAGCAAAAACGTTCGATAATGTTTTTGTTCTCAGCGGTCAGATGATTCGCAGGGGACGCTGGGTTCCTTTCCAAATGAAAGGCAACCTTGTACTAAGTGAAGGCCATATTCTTAAATATACACCTTGGTCAGTTATCGTTGATAGCGAAGATGCGACAAAAGTTCTCAAAGCAGCCAACGTCAAACTCGATGAGCTACTCACCGTCCACGCAAAAGGCGCAGACTTGATCGGCAGCACAGTCATACTTGATACACTCTTGCTATTCCCACCCCCAACGTTGCACCTCAACATCGCCAGCGCCAGGGTTGAAAAAAGAGGACTGGTACTCGGATTCAATGAAGCTATTAACCCAGAGTTTCCCGCTTCACTAACAAACGCCAAAAGCAGCATGCTAATTAAAGGTGGTGATGTAAAGTTTCTCCGCACAATGCCAATCAACGCGCTAGTTGAACTGCAATCAGCAACCGAAGGCAGAGAATTTGACTTCAACCTATACAGGTTTCGCGATCAGCTAACGGCTGGTTATGTAAAGTTAAGAGAAGATGGCGCCATCCTAGCCTATCTTAAAAACTATAACGAACTTTAAACGGCGGGGAGAAAATCATGAAATTTAAAACAGTCAAAGCCGTTGTTAGTTCAGCTTTGTTAACAGCCACAAGTACCACGCTGTTTGCAACTGATCATTTTATCAATGCACAACAAGCAGAGTTGAACGGGCTACAGAAAACCTGGGAACAAAAAAACATCCCCGAAGGCATGCAAACTGATGAACTTCGACCCACCACGGTAAGAGATTCAGGCACTGAATCGCTCAGCCTTTACGCACATAATGTTAATTTTGATGTTGTCGACAACATTGGTTTTCATATCGAAGAGCTAGCCGCTACGCTTGAGCCTAAAAAAGCAGGTGAGCCGGTTTCATTTGATGATGTGGAAAGCTTTACGATCAACATTCATCACGGCAAAGTTACCGTTTCACCCGAGGCACTCTCAGCTCTATTTAACAAACAGATTCTTGACTACTCGCCTCGCCCTCTCGATGAATTGACCGTTACAACAGAAGATGGTTATTTAAAAGCTGATGGCTACTTAAAGCTATGGAGCTGGTTTCCTGGAATCTGGCTGCCCACAAATCTTGGCGGCACAATGGCGCTCTCTGACGACAACAAACTGGTCTATAGCTTGGATGATGTGAAAGCCGTCGGAATCCCTTTAGCGGGTCTTCTGAAGATGGTTTTCATCAAGCTAACCTATTTGCTTTCTCTGGACCGCGAAGGTGCGCAGCTTGGCGCGTATGAACTCGTACTCGATCACCGCTCAGTCTTTCCACCTCCCGCTCTGGCTGGCAATATCTCGGAAGTTAGCATAAGCCCTGCTGGATTACATTTAACATTCGCTGACAACAGTGCTGCTAAATTCAAAAAAGCACCTGTTGAAAAAGATAGCTACCTCTGGATCCAGTCTGGCGATGCACGACTTTATGGCATCGTTGTCACCAATGCACAGGTCGCAATTGTCTCTGAAAGTGATACAACGCCTTTACGGTTTAATCTTTATGATTACCGCAAACAGGTCGCTGGCGGTGTACTTCATATGAAAGGTGATGGAACAATTATCGCAACATTGCCCGCTGACACACGAAAAGCACCTGCGATTAGCGGTGGCTCTTTAAACAGCACTTCATCAAGCAGCGAAGCGGCCAGCAGTTCAGACGACTGTAAAAACAGCATCGGCTTCAAAACCGACTGTACTCAGTAGTATTGATTTAATACAGCTACCACGAGGCC
>QNFJ01000183.1 GCA_003646305.1 Gammaproteobacteria bacterium
GTAGAGAGAAGTTCCACGTTCATGTTGTGGAGTTGACGGCAAAAATCGAGTACGCCGCTTTTGTCTGAGACGCTGACAAGCGCTCTGGAGATTTTTCTGTTCATGTGATGCCGTTGATATTTTGAGAGTAAAACGGCTATTTTACCCGAAAAAAGTCTCGAATTAGTGACTTATTCGAGGTTATAAAGTGCCATTTTTTTGCGCAGGGTGCTACGGCTGATGCCGAGAACAATGGCCGCTTTGGACTGGTTGAAGCCGCAATGAGATAGCGTAGTTTTAATCAGAGGTTTTTCGGCCTCCTGCATAACAAGGTTATACAGCTCACCTGGGCTGTGGCCATCAAGCTGTGCGAAATATTCCTCTACAGCAGAGCGAACATGCTCGCAAAGAGGTGTACAGGAATCTTTGTCGGTTAATTTAAGATTGTTGCTCATGCCGCTCGATTATTGTTTTTATACCGGTCGAGAGCGATCCTGGTAGCTTTTATCTGGAGGCTGCTCTCAGTGATCCTATTTATATCACGAAGGGTAATAATAAGTTGACTATTTTGGGTTTTTTTAAAGTACCAGCCAATATGTTTTCTGGCAATACGGACACCGAGATAGTCACCATAAAATTGGTGGATGGCGGCAATGTGATCAAGGATCGTCTCTGTAAATTCAAGGTTATCTGGTTTGGCTAGGTAGCTTCCCTGTTTTAGGAAGTACTCGATCTCCCTGAATATCCAGGGATCTCCCTGAGCGCCCCGTCCGACCATAATTGCATCGGCACCTGTAAATTCAAGAACCTGTTTTGCCTGCTCTGGAGACTGGATGTCACCGTTGGCAATAACGGGAAGTGAAACACTTTCTTTGATTCTGCGAATCGTTGAATATTCTGCTTCCCCGGTAAAGCCACAGTGCCGGGTTCTGCCATGTATGGTAAGTGCTTGAATGCCACTTTTTTCAGCTATTTTGGCGATAGAAGGGGCATTTATATTCTGTTTATCCCAGCCCGTGCGGATCTTCAGCGTGACAGGGACATTAACCGCATCGACAACAGCAGTCAGAATGCTTTCGACCAGTTTCTCATCGCGAAGGAGCGCAGACCCTGCTGCGACATTGCAGACTTTTTTAGCGGGGCAGCCCATATTGATGTCAATAATCTGTGCGCCCTGCGCAACGTTATGGAGAGCCGCTTCAGCCATCTGTCTAGGGTCGGTTCCCAGAAGCTGTATGGCGCGAGGTTCGAGTTCCCCTTTTTGTTCACTTTTAAGAAGAGTCCGGTGGTTTTTTCTCAAAGCGGGCTTTGATGAAACCATCTCAGAAAAAGCCATTGCAGCACCATTGTGTCGACAGAGCTGCCTGAATGGCAGGTCCGTTATGCCTGCCATTGGCGCGAGAAGCAGATTATTGCTAAGTTGGTAAGGGCCTATTTTCACAGCAGTTCAAATGAAAATGTTGCAATTTTTTCTTTAAATGGCGCGATCACTAACTGAAGCTCAATGGGCTCATCAACAGCCATCAATTTGCGAGGATCATTTTGAGGCAAGTATTCAGTTGCATTGAAAATACGCTGAGCGATTGGTCTATTTTTGAAATCAGAAAGTGTTAGCTTTAAATTGGGAAATGGTTGAACGTGCAACGCATGATTGGCCAGTGTGATTTTTAGAAGTAGGGCATTCTGTTCGGTTTGGATGGAGCGATCGACCACGTCGATACTTGAAACTTTTCTTAAGGGTGGCAGTTTGCAATTAAGTTGCTTACAACCAAGCTCAAAAATAGCTCTGGCTGTTTGATTGGGAAAGTTATTTTGGGCCTCGTTTAGATAAAGCTGGCCGGCCAGTAAACATAGAGCAGCAAAGCTACCGAATAGCCAAAAAAACTGAGCGCCTCTGTTGGCTGGTGGTTTCTCTGCTTCCCAGGGGGCGGTTAGCGCCTCTGTGGGATCGCTGTTTGGTGGACTGACTTCGGTTTTGAGCGGTTGTTTTTCCCGCTCTTGTTCTTGATGAAGGACAGGGATGGATGAGGCGGAAATGGCGTTCTGTGGAAGGTGCTCGATTTCACCATTTTCATAGAGTGCAGATAGCGCGTTAAATTTAAGAAAGCACTCGCCACATTGAACCGTTCCTCTTGCAGAGCGTAACTGGTCGAGTTTAATGGGAAAAACGGCTTTACATTGCGGGCATTTAGTTTGCATAACCTTAATTAAGAATACGTTTGCCCGTTATTCTAGCCCAGTCCTCTTCAAATGCTGTGGGAGCCAGCTCTAGTTTTTCGTAATAAGCGGCTTTTACGCTGGAAACTTGTTCTTTGAGAATACCGGAGAGCGCAAGTTGCCCTCCAGGTGCAACCAGTTCAGATATAAGGCCAGAAAGCTCAATAAGCGGTTCTGCAAGAATATTGGCAAGAACAATGTCCGCTGTTTGTGGCGTGAATTGTTCGGGAAGAAAGCAGTGAATCCTGGAAAGGACACCGTTTTTCTCGGCATTATCTTTAGTTGCAATTAAAGCTTGTGGGTCGATATCAACTGCGATGGCTTTTTTTGCGCCAAGAAGGAGCGCCGCAACGGCAAGGATTCCTGATCCACAGCCGTAGTCGATAACGGTCTTGCCGACTACGTCGGTCTCTCCAAGCCATTTAAGGCAGAGTGATGTGGTTGGGTGCGTTCCTGTTCCAAAAGCGAGGCCTGGGTCCAGCTTAATGACAACCGCCCCTGCTTCGGAGATATTCTGTTCGCTTGGGCAGATCCAGAGCTTTTCTCCAAACTTCATCGGTTTGAAATGTTCCAGCCAGCTACGCTCCCACACTTGATCTTCGAGGACAACCACTTCTGGAAGGGTATTAAAATCTTTTTTCAGCCGAGAGCAAAGATTCGTTAAATCGGCCTCTTTATCGAAAAGGCCCGTCACCTTTGTCTCTTGCCAAACGGCTGTTTTACCTAATTCCGGTTCGTATACCGGTTGGTCACCATTGTCCTGAAAGGTCACGGAGAGTGCACCCTGTGCGGTTAGCAGGTCAGATAGCGCCTCTGCATTGCTCCTGCTCGTCGGAATGGACAGTTCTTGCCAGGGCATGAGGTGAGTCGCTCGACCTGTTAAAGGCCGAGTTTCTTCTCGAGATAATGAATATTCTGTGAGCCGGCCTGGAAAGCAGCATCATTAATAATATCCTGCAAAAGCTCTTTGTTACAGCGGATGCCCTCGATGACCAGTTCGTGCAAAGCCATACGCATTCTGGCGATGGCACTATCTCGATCTTCACCGTGTGTGATCAGTTTTCCGATCATTGAATCGTAGTAGGGTGGCACAACATATCCATTATAAATGTGTGTTTCTACACGGACGCCTGCGCCTCCTGGAACATGGAGGTTGGTAATTTTTCCCGGTGAAGGCAAGAAGGTTTTCGAATCTTCGGCATTGAGGCGGCATTCAAGAGCATGGCCTGTAAAGGTCACCTCTTCCTGAGTCACAGAGAGTTTTTCACCGGCTGCAATTCTAAGCTGCTCTTTGACAATATCGACACCGGTTATCATTTCAGTCACAGGGTGTTCAACCTGCACGCGAGTGTTCATCTCAATGAAATAGAATTCATCGTTTTCATAGAGGAATTCAAATGTCCCCGCCCCTTCATAGGCGATATCTTTGCACGCTTGCACACAGCGCTCTCCAACAAAGGCTCGTTGTTCATCGGTAATTCCAGGTGCTGGCGCCTCTTCAACAACCTTTTGGTGACGACGCTGAGTTGAGCAGTCACGTTCACCAAGATGAATCGCATTGCCGTGCTTATCCGCAAGTACCTGAAACTCGATATGGCGAGGGTTTTCCAGGAATTTTTCCATGTAAACAACGCTATTGCCAAATGCTGCACCGGCCTCTGTTTGCGTCATGGTGATAGAGTTCAGTAAGGCCGCTTCGGTGTGAACGACGCGCATGCCACGTCCACCACCGCCACCAGATGCTTTAATAATGATGGGGTAGCCAATCTCTTTGGCAATACGGAGGTTTTCCTGCTTATCATCGCCGAGAGGTCCGTCGGAACCGGGTACACACGGAACTCCCGCTTCTTTCATCGCTTTAATAGCGGCAACCTTATCACCCATAATACGGATGGTTTCGGGTTTTGGACCGATAAAGATAAAGCCACTTTCCACGACTCGCTCGGCAAAATCTGCATTTTCAGATAAAAAACCATAGCCAGGGTGGATGGCAACGGAATCGGTTACTTCAGCTGCGCTGATAATCGCGGGAATATTCAGATAACTATCTTTCGATGGAGGAGGCCCAATACAGACGGATTCATCTGCAAGCCTGACATGTTTCAGGTCGCGGTCAGCATCTGAGTGCACGGCGACAGCCTGTATGCCTAACTCTCGGCAGGCGCGTAATATGCGAAGGGCAATTTCCCCTCTGTTTGCAATAACAATTTTACCTAGCATGTTTTATCCTGTTCGGTCTGATCAGAAGCTCGCAGTTGAAGCTGCAGGGGCTTTTATTCGATGACAAATAGTGGCTGATCGTATTCAACGGGCTGTGCATCATCGACCAGAATGGCTTTGACCGTACCCGCTTTGTCGGATTCAATCTGGTTGAGGATTTTCATGGCTTCGATGATGCAAAGTGTATCGCCAACACTGACGCGCTGACCTACATTGCAGAATACTTTTGCGCCAGGTGCTGGAGA
>QNFJ01000184.1 GCA_003646305.1 Gammaproteobacteria bacterium
AAAGATAACACCGGTTTCCCAGTGTAATTTTTTACCTGCACCGAAGCGGATTTCGCCCATAAATACTGGTCCAAGAGCCTTGGTGTTTTGCCCGCTGTATAGTTCCAGAGCGGGTTCAAGCTGACGTGAATAACGGTAGCGAACTTGCATGGCGAGTTCCGATTCTAATTCTGTTTTTGTGTTGTCTCCCCTCTCATAAATTCCCCGTAGATTAACGGCTCCAACCCAACGTCCCCATTCTTTTTCCATTAATAAAGCGGTAGATAACTCCCAGGCATCTTTATGACGTGATTTTTCAAGCTCTGCAATAATGCCCCAGTCGATGTCCAGTTCACCCTGCTCAGTGAGCTGCCACTTGGCTTCAATTTCATATTCTGAGAGGTTCAGGTCATTATCATTTTCTTCTTCGAAAACTAGGTAACCCTCAATAAATAGTTGATCAGAAAATGATTTTCCTAAGCCCAATCGTTGCTTCTGCTCACCATCAGCAGAGATCATTCGCCATTCCAATTCTCTTTCGAGAGGTTGAACATAGGGATGGTAAACCTTGTCAATGGCCAGACCGTCTGCCTTAGCTAACCCAGCTACGCTACTCAATAAAAATAGAAATAATAAACTGATTTTTTTTTGGCTAAGCATTTGGCTGCCTCTGGTCGCGAAAATAGAGATAGGCAGAAAGAGCAAGAATTAGCATTAAGCTGACTACATAGCTGATCACTTGAATTGGTGTTGGAGTTGCCTCATAGCCGATGAGTGCGTAAAGGAGTTGACCAGTCAGGGAGCGTTCATTAATGAATGCCGAGCTGTCCCATAATGGGTATTGGCTGGAAATCCAATCTATCTGGGTCAGTAATTGAATGGCTTGCATAATCATGCTGCCGGCGATCAGTAAAATCATTATAAAGCCGATGCGAAGGCTACTTTTTTTAGATACATTAATTAGCAGGTAGTAGATAAATATACCAAAGCTTAGGCCGATTCCTGCACCGATTAGGCTACCAAAGAGTACCGGACGGAACAGTTCTGGTGAGAAGGTGAATCCAAGCAGGTAAAGGATAATTTCAGCCCCTTCTTGTGTTGTAGCTAGTGTTATTCCTACAACCATTGCGAGAGATTGTAGTTGTTTGCTGGATTTTGGATCACTTTTTATGAACGTGGCTAGGAAAATAAGCAGAAATAGATAAACAAGGAAGCAGATGCTGGCATTAACAATCTCTTGCCCAATTCCATTCTGCCATTGGGAAATGGCGCTGATATTGAAAGCATATAAGATTGCAGATAGCAGGCCTAAAAAAAGTGCTGCTAGTATTGTTTTTTTAGGCTGACCAGATAATTGGCAGAATGCAAGAAACAGACTGACGATCAAAGAGGCTTCGATCACTTCGCGTAAGGTCAGGATAACGGCATTTAGAAGCATATTGCCATCTACTTAACGACCACTTTTCCTTGGGCTGTTTTCGGAAAAAATTCACCGAAAAAAGGGTATTCACCAGCGGGTAAAGGGCCAATGAAAATAACAGCACGACTTTTCCCGGGGATGATCTTTTCTCGGTTGAGTTCGTAGCTTTCAAACTCTTCTGAAGAGTTGTCGCGGTTATAGATCATTAACTTAATTTTTGTGTCGGCTGGAATGGTGATTACATCAGGGAAAAAGAGGTGGTTTCGGATTTCGATCTCGATAATCGGTGAGCCAGCAATAGAGAGTGGGCTGAGCACCGACAACAGGGTCGCCAAGATAAAAGGCAATCTTTTACTATAATTTACCATGGTTGATTGGCTTCAATTGGGAAATTTATTGTGACTTTTAAGCCACTTTTAAATTTTGATTGGCCTAGCTCAATAAAGGCATGATGTAGCTCTACAATGTGTTTGACGATAGCCAGCCCTAGTCCGCAACCAATTGTTTCTGAATTATATTGGTCATCGTACAGGCGGTAAAAGCGCTCGAATACCCGTACATACTGATTGCTAGGAATGCCAACCCCTGAATCCTCAATAGTCAAATTAACCCCAGCTGTGGAAGACTCTACAGAAATCACAATTTGGCCTCCAACAGGCGTGTACTTGCAGCTATTTGAGAGCAAATTATGCAGCAAGGTTTCAAGTGCAAATTGGTCACCTGCCATGGGTGAAGGTTCTCCGGTGAGTTCAATAGTCTGTTGCTTTTCTTCGAACAGGCCATAGTTAGTAGCGATGCTGTTTTGGGCTAGGCTGTAGAGATCAATAGTGCAGAACTTACTCATTGCTTGGTCAGGAGCGGCGCGGTACAGAGCCAGAATCTGTTCAATAAGGTGGCCCATCCGGTTAACACCCTGGCGAAGTAGGTTCAGCTCTTCATTGTTGTCGCCAAACGTTGTTTGCAAGTTATGGAGGTGCACCTTCAGGACACTAACAGGCGTGCGTAGCTCGTGGGCAACGTCGGTTGAAAATTGGTGCTCACGTTGAAATGCGTCATCAAGTCGACTGAATAGCGCATTAGTTGTTTGGACAACTTGTATCAGCTCTGTTGGTGTGTGTTCGATAATGATTGGGCTTAAATCATTCGCCTGTTTGAGCTTGAGCTGCTCAGTCAGATTGCGCAAAGGGCGAAGGCCCAGGCTAATAGCCCACCAGATGATAAATGCAGCGACTGGAATACCTAAAATAATGGGGGAAATGGATTTTAATACAACTTGTTCGGCCAGAGAGTAGCGAATATCGCTCCGTTCAGCGGTAACAATCCAGCGTTGGGACAGCTCGTCATGAAATATAAAATTACGCCAGCGGTAGCTTTCATAATTGACATCATGAAAGCCGGGTGTGAGAACGGATAAAGAGAGAGAGGGTGCGTTGCTGGAGCGGATGATGAGCTTTTTGTTGTGATCCCATATTTGGAAGAAAACATAGGGTGTTTGCTGCTGAGGGAGGGGGGCACGTTCTGTCTGGTCGTGATTGGCTGCGGCAATCAGTTTGGCCATGCTTTGTAGACGGCTATCAAAGAGTTGTTGGGCCTGCTCCATGCTGGATTGGTAACCATGAAGCAGAGAAACAAAGTTAACCAGCGTGATGGTGGCAATTAAAGAGAGCAGTAGGTAGAGCCGAATCGACCTCATTTTACTTTGATGGTATAGCCAACACCGCGGACGGTTCGAATAAACTCTTTGGGTAACTTTTTACGCAGGTGGTGAATATGGACTTCAATCGTATTACTGGCGACCTCTTCCCCCCAGCTGTATAGTTTTGATTCAAGACTGTCTCGAGTTTGAATGCGCCCCGCATTTTCCATAAGTGCTTTTAATAACATGTACTCTCGACGCGACAGCTCTAAGGTTTTATCCGCGACAGTGACCTGAAGGTTGACGAGATCGAGAGAAACATCACCAATGGTTAAGTCGGCGTGCTTTGTGCTGCTTAAACGGCGCTCAAACACACGTAAACGGGCTAGTAATTCCGCCATTTCAAAGGGTTTGGCGAGATAGTCATCCGCTCCGGCATCTAGCCCTTTCACTTTATCATTCAGAGTTGCTCTAGCGGTCAGCAGTAAAATTGGCAGCTCGGCATTAAATTTCCTAACTCTTTTTAATACTTCGTTGCCATCAATATCGGGTAAGCCTAGGTCAAGAATAACCATGTCAGCAGCTTCTATTTTTAGGCTGTTAATGGCTTGCTCCCCATGCGTTAGATGGTTAACCGTAAAGCCTTCATGGGCAAGTGAAGTCTTGATTCCTTGGGCGAGGGGGCGATCATCTTCTACCAGTAAAATTTGCATTGTTTGCCGCCTAGTCCGTTTGATTTTGTTTAAAAGAACGAATGCCTCAAGGGTATAAAATAAAGTTTAACTAGAGATGCTTAAGAGAAACTTATGGATGAAGGGTTATAATAGCTAGATTTTTGAGAGAGTGAAATTGATGAGACCCAGTGGCCGCCAGCTAGATGAATTGAGAGAAATTAAACTGACCTGTGGTTTTACAAAACATGCAGAAGGTTCAGTGCTTGTTGAGTTTGGTGATACGCGTGTGCTGTGTAATGCAACCGTTGAGTCACGAGTGCCCCGTTTTTTAAAGGGTAAGAATAGTGGTTGGATTACAGCAGAATATGGCATGTTGCCTCGTTCGACGCATGACAGAATGCGCCGAGAAGCAGCGGGTGGTAAGCAGGGTGGGCGAACACTTGAAATTCAACGTTTGATTGGCCGTTCACTGCGTGCAGCCGTTGATTTGGGTGCGCTAGGTGAAAACACCATCACGATTGACTGCGATGTTTTGCAGGCAGATGGGGGTACGCGAACAGCCTCAATTACCGGTGGGTTTGTGGCACTTTCTTTGGCAATTAAGCACCTTATGAAGAAGGGTAAAATCAAGAAAAACCCAATTCACGGTCAGATGGCTTCAGTTTCTGTGGGTATCTACCAAGGTAAACCGGTTCTTGATCTTGATTACGCAGAAGACTCAAATGCGGAAACTGATATGAATGTAGTGATGAACGATGCCGGTGCCTTTATTGAAGTTCAAGGAACAGCAGAAGGTCATGCTTTTAGGCGCGAAGAGTTAAATGCCATGTTGGAATTGGCTGAGAAAGGGATCAATGATCTGTTAGTGCATCAACAGGAAGCACTTAGTGAGTAATAAAGTTGTTCTAGCAAGCGGCAATAAGGGCAAGATTGAAGAGATTCAAT
>QNFJ01000185.1 GCA_003646305.1 Gammaproteobacteria bacterium
CCAGTTTGCTTCTGGAAAAGGATAATTTTTGAGTTGCGTCACAGGAACCCAGCGAATCGGCTGTCGTTCTTTCCCATAAGGCTCACCGGAAAAATTTTCGACCCACCAAACATCCAGTAACACATTACGATCCGGGTAAGCGTGACTGGTTTTTATGAGAGGAGATATTTTACCAATCTTGATTCCAAGCTCTTCAAATAGCTCTCGCCCAAGCGCCTGCTCTACACTCTCTCCTGGTTCAACTTTACCACCAGGAAATTCCCACAAACCGCCTTGATGAAGTACTTCAGCTCGCTTGGCGATCAGAATATCGCCATTCGAATTGCGGATAACCCCTACCGCAACATGCAACCGTTGGTCAGGTTCTGTATTCAGCGTTGATCCTGACATAATCGTAAGATAAATCGCACGACAGGACTTCCTGGTTACAGTTGCCTCGCGCCAGATCGATGCGAATAGTAATTTCATCCTGCGACATAACAGCCTGCCCCGCAGCCTCACTATAATCAGCCGCACGACCGCCATCTCGAACAATACAGACATCATTCAACCAGATTGTCAGCGCATCAATATTTAGCTGTTCAACGCCCGCTCTTCCCACTGCAGCGAGAATACGCCCCCAGTTTGGATCAGCAGCAAAGAATGCCGTTTTGACCAACGGTGACTGAGCGACAACCATAGCAACCTGCTTCGCTTCAGCCTCTGACGCGGCATTTTCGACAAACACCCGTATCAGCTTAGTTGCCCCTTCACCGTCACGAATAATTTCTTCTGCAAGCCGTTTACAAATCATTGTCAGCGCATCAGAAAAAAGTTCCAGCTCCCTTGTTTCCGGCTTTATTTCTAGCTGGTCAACACACCCAGTCGCAGCCAGAACACAGGCATCGTTAGTCGAGGTATCGCCATCAACCGAAATACAATTAAAAGAGAGATCAACAGCCTTTTTCAGACACTGCTGCAATAAGGCCTGATCAATCAGCGCATCCGTTGCAATAAAAGCAAGCATCGTTGCCATATTAGGATGGATCATTCCAGAACCTTTAGAAATCCCCGTAATGGTTATCTTCTGACCCTGCAACTCAAATTGCTGTGACGCACCTTTAGGGCGGCTATCCGTTGTCATAATGGCATTTGCAGCGGCCTCCCAGTTTTCTGCTGACAAAGAAACCAGAGCTGCTGGAATTGCCTTCTCAATCTTAGCCACAGGGAGGTTTTCACCAATTACACCTGTTGAGAAAGGGAGTATTTTCTCCGTAGAAGCACCTTCCTTTTCCGCGAGAAAATGACAAGCCTGAAGTGCATCTTTGACTCCCTGCTTACCTGTCCCGGCATTCGCATTACCTGAATTAACGAGCAGCCAGCGAGGTTGGGTAGTTAGGTGTTTTCGAGCAATTAACACGGGTGCCGCACAAAATGCATTCTGCGTAAACAACGCTGCACAAACGGCTTTGTCAGAGAGCTTCATAACCAAAAGGTCATCTCGCTCATTTTGCTTTATACCCGCACAGGCAGTTCCCAACTGAACACCCGAAACCGGATGCATCACAGGAAACTGACTATCACCCACAGCCATATTTACTGAAGCTTACCGTGGCACTGCTTGTATTTCTTCCCAGAACCACAAGGGCAAGGCTCATTTCGACCAACCTTCTGTCCATCTCGAGTATAAGGCCGTTCTTGCACTTCCTGTGGTTGCTCGGCGGCAGGTTCATTTGCCAAAGCGTTTGATTCTGCGTGCTCATAGTGAACTTCATCAGAAACCTTTCGCTCTCTTTGCGCCTCAACCGCCTCCACATCCTCTTCTGTATTGACTTTCACTTTTGAAAGGATGGTCACTACCTCTTGCTTGATTCCATCGAGCATATTGGAAAACATTTCAAACGCTTCACGCTTGAATTCCTGCTTTGGATCTTTTTGCGCATAACCGCGTAAGTGAATCCCCTGACGGAGTGAATCCATCGCACCCAGATGATCTTTCCAGGTATTATCAAGTACCTGTAACATCACCGCTTTTTCAAAGTGACGAACCACCTCAGCACCAACCTGTTCTTCCTTGGCCTGATAATCGGACTCGATTTTCTCTTGAACAAGCGCTCTTAGGCTTTCTTCATGCAAACTATCGTCCTCATCGAGCAATGTTTGCACAGGAAGTTCCAGGCCAAACTCAGACTCTAAAGCCACCTCAAGCCCTTTTACATTCCACTGCTCTTCCATACTCTGCTGAGGGATATGCTGATCCAGTACCTGATCAATCACATCCTGACGGACTGCCTGAATCATCTCAGAAACATCTTCTGTCGCCATCAATTCATTACGTTGTCCATAAATGACTTTCCGTTGATCGTTGGCAACATTGTCATATTCCAGTAACTGCTTACGGATATCAAAATTTCGCCCCTCAACTTTGCGTTGGGCATTCTCTATGGCACGGGTTACCCACGGGTGCTCAATCGCTTCACCCTCTTCCATACCCAGTTTTTGCATCAAACCGGCTACGCGCTCAGATGCAAAAATCCGCATCAGGTCATCTTCAAGAGACAGATAGAAACGGGTTGAACCTGAATCACCCTGGCGGCCAGAACGACCTCTTAGCTGATTATCAACACGCCGGGATTCATGCCTTTCTGTGCCGATAACATGCAAGCCCCCCGCCTCAAGAACCGAATTATGGCGAACGCCCCATGCCTCTTTTTCCGCAGCGGTTTCTACCTCATTTTCTGCACCAATTTTCTCGAGCTCAACCTCAAGGTTTCCACCCAGAACAATATCAGTTCCTCGACCCGCCATGTTTGTTGCAATAGTCACCGCACCAGCACGCCCTGCCTGTGCAATAATATGCGCTTCTCGTTCATGTTGCTTTGCGTTCAATACCTCGTGGGGAACCTTGTCCTTTTTTAGTAAAACGGCGATCTCTTCCGAACTCTCGACAGAGGCTGTTCCAACCAAAACAGGCTGCCCTCGCTTTATACAGTCTTTGATATCGGCGACGATTGCCTGGTGCTTTTCACCTTTACTCAGGTAAACAAGGTCACCCATATCATCACGAATCATCTCTCTATGAGTTGGAATAACAACTACTTCCAAACCATATATTTGTTGTAATTCGTAAGCCTCTGTGTCCGCAGTGCCGGTCATCCCGGAAAGTCTTCCGTAAAGACGAAAGTAGTTCTGAAAAGTGATTGAGGCGAGTGTCTGATTTTCGTTCTGAATCTGCACCCCTTCTTTCGCTTCAGCAGCTTGGTGCAGACCGTCTGACCAACGACGACCCGGCATGGTTCGGCCAGTGAATTCGTCAACAATAACAACCTCACCATTTTGGACAATATAATCGACATCTTTCTGGAAAAGTGCGTGCGCTCTCAATGCAGCCGTCACATGGTGCATCAGACGAATATTGGCAGATGAATAAAGGCTATCATCCTCCCCTAATAGGCCATTCTTCACCATCATCACTTCAACAGACTCATGGCCCAGCTCTGTCAAATAAACCTGACGAGCCTTTTCATCGACATAAAAATCGCCATCCGTGCCCTCTTCCTCTTCCTGTCTATTAAGCAGAGGAATAAGCCCATCTATTTTGAGATAAAGATCCGTTTTATCATCGGTTGGCCCGGAAATAATAAGAGGTGTGCGCGCTTCATCGATTAGAATTGAGTCAACTTCATCAATAATCGCAAAAGACAGGTCGCGCTGAACTTTTTGCTCCATGCTAAAAGCCATATTATCGCGGAGATAATCAAAGCCAAATTCGTTATTGGTACCGTAGGTAATATCAGCTTTATACGCTTCTCTTCGGGCATCAGACTCCAGCCCACCGACAATCACACCCGTTGTCATTCCAAGAAATGCGTATATTTTCCCCATCCACTCCGCATCACGGGCCGCCAGGTAATCATTAACAGTAATGACATGCACACCTTTTCCTGGAAGCGCATTTAAGTAAGCGGCCAATGTCGCAACCAGTGTTTTACCTTCACCGGTACGCATCTCGGCAATTTTGCCTTCATTGAGGATCATTCCGCCAATCAACTGAACATCAAAGTGGCGCATATTCAAAACACGTTTTGCCGCCTCACGAACCGCTGAAAAGGCTTCTGGCAAAAGCTGTTCAAGTGTCTCACCCTGCTCAAACCGCTCCTTAAACTCGGTGGTTTTTGCCTTAAGTTCTTCATCACTCAAGGCCAAAAATGACTCTTCCAGAAGATTAACCTGCTTTGCCATTTTCCGCTTTTGCTTAACCAGCCGATCGTTACGACTGCCCACAACCATTCTTACGAGTTTACTAACCATATTTGGAACGCCTAATGCTGCATAAATAAACGGCTAATGATACTTGATCTGAGAAGGAATGTACCTCTTAAAATAGGCTTTAACGGTAGAGTCACTGTACATATCCGTATCATTTATCATAATTGGGATTCTATTGGCAGCAGCTGTAAAAAAACCGTAGCAAATCGACGCCAAAAACCGGAGCAGGGATCTTTCTCGAACACCACCGGTTTTCCATTTCCATTGCCATACCATTTGAGCTGCTCATTACCATTTTCTTTCTTCTCAAGCTTAAGCTGGAAAGCATCTCGCATTAATTACCTGTCAAGTATTTGGGATGA
>QNFJ01000186.1 GCA_003646305.1 Gammaproteobacteria bacterium
ATTTTTTCCCACATAATACAAATATCTCCACAAATTTTTTTAAACAGACTCTCCACCAATCAAACTTAATTCATGGAGGCCATTGATAATACCGACAGGCTATCAGCTAGAAAGTTTCTCAAGATAGTTCACAATCAACTGAAGTGACCGATTACCTTTATATTCGTTAATATCAAGCTGGTATGCAACCTTTATTCTTGGGCAACCAATCCAGCTTTGCGGGTCATCCACAAAGAAAGCGATTGCATCAACCATAGAGCCGCCCCCTGCCCGCCCCAAAACAAGCTTAAGGTGTTTTTCCGCAACAATTCTCGCCTGCAGGACTTCAAACTCCCCCTGAAATAACGGCTCAGGAAAACCTTGCCCCCATGGTCCTGCAACCGACAACTGCTCGGCTATATCAAGCGTCAGCATCTCATTATCCAGCTCACCATCCGTCTCAATGATCTTTTCAGGCGCTCTGCCCGCCAGCTGCTTTTCAACTACCTGGTTAAATAGTTCTCGAAACTGACTTAAGTCTGATTTTTTAAGCGTTAGGCCCGCTGCCATTGCATGCCCGCCAAATTTATTTAGCATTTGAGGCTGTTGGGCTGCTATTTCACTCAAAACATCACGAATGTGAACACCTGGAATCGAGCGGGCAGAGCCTTTTATCTCACCATTATCCGACTCGGCAAAGGCAATCACCGGGCGATGAAATTTTTCTTTTATTCTTGATGCAACAATACCGATAACACCCTGGTGCCAGCCATTCTCAAACAGGCAAATTGCAAATGGAGTCTGCTGCTCACTAGTATTATTTAGCTTCTGCAAGATCGTCATTGCTTCCGCCTTCATATCATCTTCAATTTCGCGGCGCACTCGATTCAGCCCATCGAGTTCAAATGCTATTTTTCTCGCTTTCTCTTCATTGTCTTCAAGCAGACACTCGATCCCTATCGACATATCCTCCAGACGGCCTGCCGCATTAAGACGGGGGCCTACAGCAAAACCCAAATCAGACGACTTAACCCGATGTCTTTGCCGTTTGGCAACTTCGAGTAGCGCAAGTATCCCAGGGCGCGCTCGCCCAGAACGTATTCTCTGCAATCCTTGATAAACCAGGACCCGGTTCAGGTGGTCTAACGGTACAACATCCGCAACCGTTCCCAGTGCAACGAGATCTAGAAGCTCAGCCAAATTTGGTTCTGATGCACCTTGTTTTTTAAAATAATGACGCTCCCGCATCGCTGATCTCAGTGCAAGTAACAGGTAAAAGGCCACACCGACGCCCGCCAGGTTTTTGCTCGGAAAACTATCTCCTGGTTGATTGGGATTAATAATGGCATCGGCATTGGGCAGGCTGTCACCTGGCAAATGGTGATCGGTCACCAGTACCGCACAATTTTTCTCTTTTGCCGCCGAAACCCCTTCAATACTTGAGATGCCATTATCGACGGTAATAATTAGATCTGGATTCTGCTCACAGGCAAGCTCGACAATTTCTGGCGTTAACCCATAACCATATTCAAAACGATTAGGAACAATGTAGCTGACTTGATCGAAGCCAAGTGCTCTTAATCCTAATAGAGTCACCGCACAACTCGTTGCACCGTCCGCATCGAAGTCGGCCACAACAAGAATTTTTTGTCTTTTTTCTAAAGCGATCAGCAACAAGTTAACCGCACCCTCCATCCCCTTCATCTCTTTGGGTGAGGGAAGTTGCGTCAGCGAGTTATTAAGTAAATCCTGAGACTGAATAGACCGGGCAAGGTAAATCCGGCGTAATAAAGGGTGAAGCTCATCATCAAAAAGGCCAGTATCTTTCGACACCGGCCTTGTGACTATTTTCTGTTGGCTGCTCATTTGCGCTTATAAATTACCGATAATCGCCTTTTTAACTGCTTCGAGTTCAGCCTCAATCGCAACCAGCTCGACATTGCACTGTTTAATGGCTGTGTCGGGGTCCTTTAATCCATTGCCCGTTAGCGTGCAGACAATACGGCTACCTTCAGGAATCTTTCCAGATTCAATATCACGTAAAGCACCCGCTAAAGAAGCGGCTGACGCCGGTTCACAGAAAATCCCTTCTTTGCTCGCTAATAGCTTTTGACCTGCCAAAATCTCTTCATCTGTTAGCGAATCAAACCAGCCACCAGATTCTTTTTGAGCATTGATCGCCTGATCCCATGACTGAGGATTACCAATCCGAATCGCTGTTGCAACAGTTTCAGGATGCTCAACGGGTGCACCTTTCATAAAAGGCGCCGCACCCTCTGCCTGATAACCACACATAACAGGCCGTTTATCTGCTGTACCATCAGCGGCATACTCTGTGTAACCCTTCCAGTAAGCAGTAATATTGCCTGCATTACCAACCGGCAGGCAATGATAGTCAGGCGCATCACCCAGCTCATCAACAATCTCAAAAGCAGCCGTTTTCTGGCCATCAATGCGGTATGGATTAATCGAATTAACAATCGTAACAGGCGCGTGCTCGGCAACCTCTTTAACCAGCCGCATGCCATCATCAAAATTACCCTTAATCTGGATAATCTCTGCCCCATACATCATCGTTTGTGCCAGTTTTCCCAGGGCTATTTTGCCTTCTGGAATCAGCACAAAAGCTTTGATTCCGGCACGCGCTGCATAAGCTGCTGCCGCTGCCGAGGTATTACCTGTCGAAGCGCAGATAATCGCTTTGCTGCCCTCTTCAACTGCCTTGGTAACCGCCATCGTCATACCGCGATCTTTAAAAGATCCAGTTGGATTTAAACCCTCATATTTGACATAAATCTCAATATTTTTCCCGCTCATAGCAGGGATGTTTTCAAGTTTTATAAGCGGTGTTGTGCCTTCTCTTAAGCTGATAAAACGAGTTCCCTCTGAAACAGGCAACCGCTCTTTATAACGTTCAATCAAACCCACAACATGTTTCTGACTAGTCATCGCTATTCCCGAATTATTTCAATGTTTCAAGGCGGATTCGAATGACCGAACCCCTCACTGTATCAAGCTTTTCAATTGCATAAATCGCCCTGTTCAGCTCCCGCTCAACAGCTCTCTGCGTGAGAATGATGACCGGAACAACAGATTGTCCATCAACCGGCTCCTTCTGCAGCAACGCTTCAATACTGATCTGTTGATCCGCCAGTAGTTGTGCAATCTCGGCCAGCACACCCGGCTTATCTTCAACGCAAAGGCGCAAATAATAGGCCGTCACCACCTCGTCAATCGGCAAAACCGCAACATCTGATAGCGCATTAGACTGGAATGCCAGATGAGGAACGCGGTTCTCTGGGTCGCTGGTTAACATACGAACAACATCGACAATATCGGCCACAACAGCTGAGGCTGTCGGCTCGGCACCTGCTCCCGCACCATAGTAGAGTGTTGGCCCAACGGCATCAGCATTGACTAATACAGCATTCATCACCCCATCAACATTGGCGATTAAACGCTTTTCTGGAATCAATGTTGGATGAACACGAAGCTCGATTCCCTCCGCCGTTTTGCGCGCAATACCAAGATGCTTGATGCGATAGCCCAGCTCTTCAGCATAAACTACATCTTCCTTTCCAATCGCGCCAATTCCCTCGGTAAAGACCTTCTCAAACTGCAACGGGATTCCAAATGCAATCGAGGCGAGAATAGCCAGCTTATGCGCCGCATCAATCCCTTCAACATCAAACGTTGGATCCGCTTCGGCATAACCTAACTCCTGAGCTTCTTTCAAGACATCTTCAAAGGCTCGCCCCTTATCGCGCATCTCGGTCAGAATAAAGTTCCCTGTGCCATTAATAATCCCAGCCAGCCACTCAATTTGATTGCCCGTTAAGCCCTCTCTGAGCGCCTTGATTATGGGAATACCACCAGCAACTGCTGCTTCGAACGCAACCATCACACCTTTATCACTTGCTTTGGCAAAGATCTCATTACCATGCAGTGCAATCAATGCTTTATTGGCCGTTACAACATGCTTTCCCTGCTCTATCGCTTTTAATACCAACTCTAGCGCGAGCGTCGTCCCACCAATTAATTCAACAATTATCTCGACATCTGGATCGCAAACAACCTCCATTGGATCACTGGTCAAACGAATCGTGTCAACATCACAATTTCTGCTGCGGGTTAGGTCTCTTGCTGATGCACAAACAATCTGAATTTCCCGGCCAGCTCGCCTGGCAATCTCCTCCGCATTACGTTGCAATACATTGACCGTACCGCTGCCGACAGTGCCAAGCCCAAGAAGGCCGATTTTTACTGATTCCAAAACTTAATCTCCAAAAAAACTAATCATTCTCGCGCATCATCGCGCGTATTCCTCGAATGGCCTGTCGTGTTCGATGCTCATTCTCTATCAACCCAAAGCGCACATGGTCATCACCATATTGACCAAATCCAATACCGGGAGAAACAGCCACTTTCGCCTCTTTAAGCAATTTCTTAGTAAACTCTAACGAACCTAAATGCAGGTATTGTTCAGGGATTTTCGCCCAAACAAACATGGTTGCTTTCGGTTTTTCCACTTCCCAACCGATCGAATTCAAACCATCGCACAACACATCACGGCGATCACGATACATATCACAAATTTCCTTCACG
>QNFJ01000187.1 GCA_003646305.1 Gammaproteobacteria bacterium
AATCTGTGTACTCATTTGATCCATCAAAAATACGTTCGGGTATATACATGTATTACGTAAATAGCCGCCCATGAAGTCCGCTTTTTCGGCACCGAATTTCTTCTCGATTTCAGGCATTCTCCCGCCCACATGCAGTGGTCTATCCGCTGCGCTTGGGAACTTTGCCCACAATGCGACATGGCCATTACCCAGGTCATAATAGCCCGCAGGTAGCGGTGTTGTTCCACCTGCTAAAGCGCCCACATCCACAGGTTTTACTTTATCTTGTTCACCTTGTAGCTTTTTGCGGTTAGCAATAGTCATTACGTAATTTCCGTGAATTGACTCAAGATGATAACCATCTACGCCATTTTCGGCTTGTAATTTCCAGTTGCCATCATAGGTATAACTTGTCGCACCGGGTAAAATCTCAAGGCCATCATCGGACTGATCAACTAGCATATCAATCATATGCGTTGTTTCACCCAGGTGCTCTTTAAGCGTACAGGCATTATCATCGAGCACACCGAATACAAAACCACGGTAGCTTTCAATATTACCGATTTTTTGCAGACCTAAATCATCTTTGGTGAAATCATCGCTATACCCAACATTGCCTTTACTCTCGCCACAGTCCAGCAGTTCACCTTTCATGTCGAAAGTCCACATGTGGAATGGGCAAACCAGCTTTCTTTTGCTCCCGCAACCGGTGTTTACCAGTTGTGCGCCACGATGGGTGCATGCATTAATAAAACCATGAATCTCGCCCTCCTTGTCTCGCGTGATAAGAACTGGCTGGCGGCCCATGTAAACGGTAAAAAAACTATTGGGTTTTGCAATCTGGCTTTCGTGACATAAATACAACCAGTTTTTCTCAAAGATGTATTTCATCTCTAATTCGAAAATGTCCGGGTCTGTAAATGCTTTCCTGGCACAGCGATAAATACCTTTTTCTTTATCGTCTATCAGGTAGCTTGAAAAATCTATATTTCGATCTTTGCTCATCCTCGATTCCTCATTATGTATTGGGCGAACTTATAAGAGTACACGACCCAAATGTAATTGTCCTATTGTTGTATGTAGCCTAAACCATTTAACTTTTCAGCCCAAACTTCGAGGGGTCGAAGTTAATATGCGAATTCATGTTACTTGGCTTTAGTCCAAATGCCGTCTGCTTGCTGATATCGTGCGCATTTATTTCATCGTATTTCAGATACCAGACTTTATGCATTTTATAAAAAGGTATTTCCGGGTACAGGTGATGAATTAAGTGATAGTTTTGGTACACCATTAAAGGGGTTAACAGCCACTCCCAGCCCAGGCGTATCGTTGTTGCCATATAGGGGTCTTCGTTCTGGGCAACTAACGCTGGCTGATGTGGCAAAATGACGAATACAACGGCTATCAAAAAGACAGTAATTCGTGAGGGGATAAACCACAGCATGAGCAATTCATAACCAAAACCAAAATATAGCGAAGCGACAAACAACAGGACTAATGAAGTGTAGTAAATGATAAGGGCTTTGGCGTGCCGCTTAATAACTTTACCGCCATACTTGAAGAAATAATAAATATAATACCCATCAAAAAATGACCACCTGAATGGCACCTGCCACCAGGGAGACTCATGCTCGAAGCGGTCGGGATCCATCGGGCCATTGGCATGGATATGATGTTGATTGTGAACCCACCTCAATGCCACCATGGGTGCGTATGGAAATAAAAAAAACAAACCAATAGAACCTAATGCTTCATTAAAGGGTTTGTTGCTTGAGAGGGAATGATGTGATGCGTCATGAATAACGCTGAATAGCCCGTAGGTTAACAGGCCATTAATGATGGCGCCTGCCCACATTGGGAGAGCGCCATTTAGCGCAAAGTACCAGGTGGCACCAATGCCAGTCATGACAAAAATGAACAAGCCTACCGTGGGAATTGCCACTGCTGGCGCTTTTCGAAGTGAGCTGAAATAGCTTTCACTTGCCAGATTTGCCTTTGAGTTCATTGCACCACCAATCCATTATCCAAATTATTATTTGTCTGACTATTACAGCACAAAACGGAGTGGAAATAGCGTGTCATAATTTGATACAATCATGTCATTTAGTGACAATCTGCTGTTGGGTTTTGGGTTAAAACTACTTTATTAACAGAGCACTTAATGCCACAAACCAAAATATTGCCTGCCAGTTATATACAGATGACTCTTCGCACGCTCGCTAATGAGGGAATATCTGCGGGCAGAGCCCTTTATCACACAGGCTTAACAACTGAATTTCTCGAAAGCAACGAATTTGTCACTTTGGACCAATTCATCAAGATTATCATGAATACCATGGACGGCAGTAACGACCCTGCCATTGGCTTGCGTTTGGGGTCTTTACTCCACCCTTCCACACATGGCTCACTTGGTTGGGCGGCGATTAGTAGTCCTTGCTTATCCAGTGCTATTGACGTTTTCAAACAGTACAACCAAATACGCATGCCGTATATTTTGTACGCATCTATTATTAATGAAAACCAATACATTATTCGGCTAACGCTGACGGAGAATCTGCAAGAGGCGCACACTGTTTTTGTCGAAGCAATGCTGATGTCGCTACAACATATTATTGAGTTTATTCTGGGTCGACCAATGAGCGAAGCCAGCTTTCATATCAATAGTGAAAAACCGTTTTACGCTGATTCTTATCAACAGTATTTCCACTGCCCCGTTTATTTCAATTCTGATTACCTTGAAATTCGTATGCCCATCGCATTGAAAGATGTGATTAACGCGAATGCAAATCAGCAGATGTATCAGTTGGCTATGGAGCAATGCTTTGAAGCTGCGCACCAATTTCAACGCGAAGTTAATATAAGCACGGAGATTTATAATTATTTGTCTTCAAATCTGAAAGAGGCTCCCTCTCTTGCAAAAACAGCGGAACGTTTTAATCTGACATCGCGTACGATTATCAGGCGACTTAAAGAGCATAATACATCGTTCCAGAAACTTAAGGATGAGGTTTACGCTTTTCAGGCAAGCAGTTATCTTAGACGTACGTCGCTAGCTGTCGATACGATATCGGTGATTCTTGGTTACAGTGACCCTGCAAATTTCAGGCGTAGTTTCAAACGGTGGTTCGGCCAAAGTCCACAACAATATCGAGATGATTTGCCAGGGCGTTGAAATTAGCTTCCTTTGAAGGTCTGCGACAACCGCCGAACGCTAACCCAATACGAACAGCCAAACAGGCAAAGTCACAAAAAATAATGCCGTGCTTGCCACTAACACGGTCGACAGCAGTTCTGTATTTAGGCCGTATCGTTCACTCAAAATCATTGTTGCCATCATAGAGGGCGTCGCGGCCATCAATACAGTTGCCTGAATCGTTTTGACATCAGTCATAATTGTAGTTGCCGCGATGTAAACAACCGTGGGTACAAGAAGCAACTTAATTAGTGAAGCCAGAACTGCTATTTCCTTATGTTGCTTTAGACTTCCGAACGATAAGGACATACCGACCACCAGTAGCATCCCTGACATGGTGACGCTGCCTAACATAGCCGTTCCTTTTTGTAGAAAAGCAGGAAAACTAATGCCAAAAATATTCATTAGTATTGCAAATATAAAGGCCCAGATGGGTGGTAAGCTGAGCAGCGATTTTAAAAACCTTAGAGGTGTTTGTTTTTGTTCATTATTATCACCCCACTCAATAGCAACCCACAGCCCCACAACCCATAACATCGGTGTTATTGCCATAATGTCGATATAAATAGCAAAACGAGCCGCATCTTCGCCCTGGAGAGCCTGTAACAGCGGAATACCTAATGAAATGATATTACCCAGCCCGCAAACCAACATTAACGCGCCGAGCTCAGGCTTGCCCCAGCCTCGCCGCTTTAGCCACGGGTAAAAGCCCCAACACGCTAGCATACCGGCAGCAATGCCAAAATTTGAAGCCAGTGGCGAGCTGAAGATGTCGCCGGTCAAAGTAACGCTGGGGATAACGGAAAGAATAAGCGAGGGATAAAAGAGATTTAACACCAGTGTGCTGATTACTCGCCGTGTTTCCACCAGAGTCAGCCCGGTTGGTTGCCAATGCCGTAGTAAAACACCCATTAGAATAATGAAAGCGCTAGGCAGTAGCGCTACATTAATTTGATCAATTATTTCAGTCATGGAATATCCGTCGGCTGACGCCCGATATCATCAAGAACCTGTAAAATACATTTTCAAAGAGACCTTTGTAGATTATTAGTGTTTTTTCTTAAAGCTCGAGGTCCAGGCCATATCCCGATGCCTCTACGGCATGGCCAAAGATGTCGCCCGTATAATGCTCCTGGGCTGCCGGCTTTTCATAATTTCCCCAGCCCAGTTCCATTAACCAACCCGATGGTGAAGCACTGTAAAAGGTATACAGTTGATCGTTGGCGTGTTTGCCCAGTTGCATTGCGACGTCAATGTCTTTACTGCGAATAGTGTCGTGTGAAACACCTAAATCATCGAAGTCGGTATATTGGATATGCAAATGGTTAAGACGTTCGACCATGCCGGGTAGACCAAAAGCAAGTGAGTGCTGGCGATCATTGCAACTCATAAAAACGGGCTTCGCGAC
>QNFJ01000188.1 GCA_003646305.1 Gammaproteobacteria bacterium
GAGGATGCTAACTTCCTACCCTTGCTCCTAAATACACTAACAGAACAGTATCAGCTCTATCGCCGCCAGAAAATTAGCCAGGAAACCGATGAAACAGCTCTGGCCCTGAGTGAGCAGTTCAAAACACTTACAGATAAAGTCGCAGAAAAACGTGACGAGCTCGATCAATTTAGAAACAGGCACAGCATTTTATCTATGGGACGGGACGAAAACCAGGTTTTAGCCCGACTAAAAGGACTAACCGACTCATTAAACAAAGCAAACGACGCTGAAGTTAACGCAAAAGCCCACCTTAATGCTGTCCAGAGCTCCATCAGAAAGGGGCAACCAGTCGTACCCAACTCGGATGAACGCTCACTGGCTAATATGGAAAAAAGGGCTCAGGAACTGCGCGAGCAACTCAGCGAGCTTGACAGGCGATTTACGCGTGACTACCTGGCTCTACAGCCAAGTCTGAGAGTTATTCCAGAACAGCTGGCCAAAATTGAGAAAAAAATAGCCAACATGAAAAATGAAGGTCAAAGCATTGTGCTGACCGATGCCGAGCAGGCTTATTATGCTGCTCACCAGGCCTCTACTGAGCTAAAGCAACAAATCGAAGATTACAAACAAACTGCAACCGAATTTACACGCCGTTTTGCTGAGCATGAGGCACTTGTTGAAGAACTCTCTCAGCTTGAGCTCCTCTACCGTGAAACACAGGAGCGCCTGATCCAGATTGAGATTCAGCAACGCGAAAAATATCCACAGGTCAATATTGTTGAAGCTGCTTACCGTTCCAGTCATCCAGTTCGTCCTAATTATGCCCGCGATAGTGGTATTGCGCTCCTCTTCTCTCTTTTCTTTGGTCTTGCCGTGATCTGGCTATTTGAATTTCTGAAACGTGATGAAGAACCCTCCCAGCCTGCCACGGCAAGCTGGTCAAGAGTTTTCACAGGCATCCCCTCCAACCCTCTTATTGAGATTGAATCATCAGACAGGCTCGAGCACAGTCAACAGGGGGCAATTGAAAATAGGACAATACCGAAGCTAAGTTCTGCCGATATCGAACAGCTCTTGGAGGTTTCTAACAAACAGGGAAAGTTAGTTATCAGCGCTTTACTCAGCGGCCTGACAATTGATGAGTTATCTATACTTTCGGCTGACCAAATTGACTTCAGCGCGCATCAACTCAAGATAACAGACCCTGATTCACGCACCATCACACTGTCACCTTCACTGGCTAAATATCTGGCCGAATTGACCAATATCCCAAATAACCTTGCAGAAGCTGAGGCCTTAATTACTTGCGCTGCTTTTGATTCTGGGTTGGCCAACCCCTCAGCCATCAATGCTTTTACAATCCGCGAAACCTATATCATGTATCTTGTTCATCAGGGCCTTAGGCTCGGTGAACTGGAAAAAATAATTGGTTCGATACCGGCGGAAGAGCTTGCAGGATATGCACCTTACTCTCCAGATGGCCCCGGAAAGAAGATTGATGAAGTTAACTGCACCTATCCCATCAGCACCTGACACAAACTAAGTGAACCCTGACCTACACACCCATTCGACCGCCTCTGACGGCACCTTATCACCAACGGCACTTGTCGAATTAGCCAGACAAAAAAGCGTTACCCACCTGGCGCTCAGCGACCACGATACAATAGCAGGCCTTACTGAGGCAGCCATTGCCGCCCAACAGGCTGGGATTACATTTATTCCCGGTGTTGAAATATCGGTTACCTGGCAAAAAAAACTGTTCCATATTGTTGGTCTTAATATTAACCAAACCAATAATGAGCTAAATGAAGGACTTATAACACTACAGTCCATTCGGCTAAAACGTGCCCAATTAATGGGTGAGCGACTGGCGAAAAGGAAAATTACTGGAATGTTCGAACTAGCGCAACAGTTGGCGGGAGAAGGAATGATTACCCGTACGCATTTTGCCAGGGCGCTGGTTGAGAAAGGTTATGCACCTGATGTTGGCGCTGTATTTGGCTCTTACTTAAAACCAGGGAAGCCGGGTTATGTCTCGACTGAATGGGCTGCACTGGATGAGGTTATTGGCTGGATTAACGGTGCAGGCGGTGTTGCGGTTATCGCCCACCCTGGTCGCTACCGTCTCAGTGGCAGCTGGATGCGCCGTTTTTTAACCGCTTTCAAGGAGGCTGGTGGCAGTGGGATCGAAGTTGTGTACGGACAAGCCAACCCTCTCGACATTACAAATAGTCGGCGACAGGCACTCGCTTTTGACTTAAGGGGATCGATCGGCTCTGATTTCCACACACCTGAAAACCGCTGGAGCCGTCTTGGATGCTTACCGGCTTTACCTGAAGGGGTTCAACCTATCTGGGAACTCTTTCAATAAGGCCTGTTTGCTCTTACAACATAATTCAATAGAATTTAAAATAGAAGCCATCACAAACCTGGAACGACGTTGGGACTAGAAATCGATAATTGCACCTTTTCCAATAGGGATTTTGAACAATTCAGGAAAGAGCTTGCTCGCGAAACTGAATGGCTACAACAAGCTATCTCTTCTGGAAATTGCTCGGAAAAGAGTCCCACTGCCGGGTTTGAGATCGAGGCATGGCTGGTCGATGAGCAAATGAAACCGGCCCCGCTCAATTCAAGTTTTCTAAAAACACTCAACGATCCACTTGCTACACCTGAGTTGGCAAAATTCAACATTGAGCTTAACAACAGCCCTCTCCCACTTAAAGGCAACGTTCTTCAACAGCTAAATCGAGAACTGGAAAGCACCTGGGGAAATGTTATTCAGACTGCCGAATCGATGGGCTTGAGTGCAGTCATGATTGGCATCCTTCCAACACTCGAAAAATCATCGCTTTGTCTGAGAAACATGTCAGAACTAAACCGTTTTCGGGCATTAAATGAACAGATTCTAAAACAACGCAATGCGCCAATACACCTTGATATCAACGGCAAAGAGCACCTGAAACTTGATCATCATGATGTCATGCTCGAATCAGCTGCCACCTCATTTCAGGTTCATATGCAGGTACCGCTTAACCGTGCCCACCACTTTTACAATGCCTCCATCATTGCTTCAGCCCCTTGCGTTGCAATCAGTGCTAATTCACCTTTTTTATTCAAACACGATCTCTGGGATGAGACCCGCATTCCTCTGTTTGAGCAATCGATCGAAACGGGAGGATATGGTGGTGCAGCCCGGGGTCCCATACGAAGAGTTAGCTTTGGAACCGACTACGCCCGCAAATCAATCATGGAATGCTTTGAGGAAAACCTACAGCACTTCCCGGTGCTGCTACCGGTTCACTACGCATCTGATATTGGTGAACTCGCCCATTTAAGACTCCACAATGGCACCATATGGCGCTGGAATCGCCCTCTTATCGGCTTTGACCAAGATAGTCTGCCCCATATCCGCATTGAGCATAGAATCATGGCCGCCGGCCCAACTATTATTGATAGCGTAGCCAATGCCGCCTTTTTCTATGGATTAACGACGGCTATCGAACAACAACTAGCCAATGAGGTGCCTCGCCTCACCTTTGCGCAGGCCAAAGATAATTTTTACCTCGCTTCAAAAAATGGTCTAGATGCTCACCTCTCATGGGATGACGGTGAGCATCAGCGTATCCAGACTTTACTACTAGAGAAATTACTACCACTTGCCAGAGAAGGATTAGCCATTTTGGGCATTAATCACTCAGATGCCAAAAACTATCTCGATATTATCTGTGAGCGCGTAGAATCAAAGCAGAATGGCTGCCAATGGCAACGTCATTTCATAAAGCAGCAAAATAGCAATGGTTTCAAGGAGATGGTAGAAGCCTACCTATCCCACCAGAAAACTGAAAAACCTGTACATACCTGGTCACTTAGCAAATTATGAGCACTCAACTTTTAACACAACTCGACCATCTTCCCGATGGTTTTCTCACCACACATGCACAACAGCTCCATAGTTTGTTGCCGCACCCAACACTTATTCACCTTCCGGGACGACTCAAAAACCCTCTGTTTGTCTCCATACTATTACATGGAAACGAGATGACGGGACTGGCAGCCATTCAGGCTCTACTTAAAAAGTACCTTGACCGAGAATTACCCCGCGCCCTCTCTATTTTTGTCGGCAATATATCCGCTGCACGCCACAATTTACGGCGGCTTGAAGGGCAGCCCGATTACAACCGCATCTGGCCAGGAAGCGAAGCGCCCTCATCACCGGAAACCGCTATGGCACAACAGGTTTTCGATGAGATGAGCAAAAGATCCCCCTTTGCCAGCATCGATGTTCACAATAATACAGGGCTAAACCCACACTACGCCTGCATTAACAAATTGGGGCAGCCTTTTTTCCACCTCGCGGCACTCTTTAGCCGGACCGCTGTCTTTTTCACCTACCCAAAAGGGGTTCAAAGTGCGGCATTTGCTGAGCTTTGTCCTGCTGTAACACTAGAGTGTGGAAAGCCCGACCAAAAACAGGGGGCAGAACATGCTCTGGAATTTATCGAAAGCTGCCTCCACCTCTCTGAACACCCCCAACATCCCATTGCGCACAACGATATAGAACTATTTCATACCGTCGCACAGGTTAAA
>QNFJ01000189.1 GCA_003646305.1 Gammaproteobacteria bacterium
GCAAGAAGGACAGCACAAGCCAATCAAATTCGTGGGTTGCTGATGGAGTATGGGATGATTATTCCTCAAGGTATTACATATATCAGGAAATCGATTCCACAGATATTAGAAGAGGCAGACAATGAACTGACTGTTATGTTTAGGGAGCTGCTGTCAGGCCTTTACGATGAAATGGTTCACTTGGATGAACGTATTAAAACGCTGGAAAGTAAACTTGAAGCACTCTGCTCCCAGAATGAAGATTGCCAGCGTTTGCTCAGCATACCGGGGGTCGGGCTGCTCAGTGCCACAGCAATGGTTGCTGCCATAGGTGATATTAAGGCATTTAAAAACGGCCGCGAACTGGCAGCTTGGTTAGGACTTGTGCCACGACAGCACTCAACGGGTGGTAAACCAACACTGCTGGGCATTAGTAAGCGAGGCGATACTTACCTTAGAACGCTATTAATTCATGGTGGAAGAACGGTAGTGAGAGTGGCGAACAAACATCATGATCAACGCAGCCAATGGATTACTCAGCTAGATTCTCGGCGAGGAAAAAATATCTCTGCCGTTGCTGTGGCGAATAAAAATGCGCGGGTAGCATGGGCACTGCTTAGTCGTAAATCGATGTATCAAACCCGTATGGCACAAGTATAAAACAAAGAATTTAACCGCTAGCGGTTATCAATAAATTGCGAAGATAAAGTTCAAGTGATGGCGAAAAAGGTAATACCTACATATTGACGAGTCTGTTGGGGTCTCGGGCTCATTAGAAGCCGAAGACCTGATGAGACGAATATGTGCGAATTCCATCAGGGCCAGAGGCAAAATCGCCTCATAAAAAGGCCGGATATATGGAAGCAACCTTTCTCTGTTACGGCTAAACTTTATCTTGCAATACCGGGCGGACCATATATGACCCCAATTTTCCCCATATACATGGCTGGTCCGCGCTCATCTAGCGAGAGCATAAAATAGTACTTGTGAATAATTGCGCTCAAAGGCAAGTCAGAATCTCCTTATGAAAAAGAGTTATGATCTTTCAGAGTTTGACCGTTAACTATTAAGTTTACAGAAGGAGAAATAATGAAAATTTCATTTCATGGTGCAGATCAAAGCGTAACTGGCTCATGTCATTTAATAGAATGTGCCGGCAAGCGCATTTTGATTGACTGTGGTTTATATCAAGGTGGCAGGGAGCTAGTTGAGGAAAATATAGAAGATTTTGGTTTCGACCCTTCGACTGTTGATTTTTTGTTATTAACACACGCACACCTTGATCATTGTGGGCGAATCCCTTTGTTGGTAAAACGCGGATTTAGAGGTGAGATCATCACAACGGCCGCTTCTGTCGAACTGGCTCGCTTAGTTATGCTGGATTCAGCGGGATTACAAGAGAGTGAAACTCGATACCAACAACGTAAAGCTGACCGTCATCATGGTCACCATGCAAAAAATATCGAACCTCTCTATACAACATTAGATGCGTTAAATAGCTTAGATTTTTTTGGACGGGTTGCGCGATACCATGAACCGTTTGAATTGGCGACGGGTATTACGACAACCTTCATTGATGCTGGGCATATATTGGGCTCGGCTGCTATTTTTCTTGAGCTATCAGAAGGTGAGCAGTCCCATCGAATACTATTTTCTGGTGACTTGGGTTATAACGACAGAGCTATATTACGAAATCCCGCGATACCGCCCAAGGTTGACACGGTCGTTATGGAAACGACTTATGGTGACCGCCTGCATAAGCAATTAAAACCATCTATCGACGAGCTGTACGAAATTGTAAATGAGACGGTTGGTCGAGGTGGCAATGTTATTATTCCTACCTTTGCGATGGAACGCGCACAAGAAATTCTTTACTTTTTACGTGAAGGGATAGATCAGGGTGAAATTAAGCGCTTTACTAATGTATTTCTTGATTCGCCCATGGCAATTTCTGCAACAGAAATATTTAGACGTCACCCAGAATGTTACGACGAGGAAACGAAAAAAATATTTTGCGAAGATAACGATCCGTTTGGATTCGAAGGTTTACATTTTACTAGAGAAACCAATGAGTCCATGGCCATTAATCAAATTAATGGGGGTGCGGTTATTATGGCTGGGTCGGGCATGTGTACAGGCGGTAGGATACGCCATCACCTAAGGCATAACTTGTGGAATAGGGCCAATAGTATCGTTTTTGTCGGGTTTGCTGCACGCGGTACATTAGCCAGAAAAATTGTAGATGGGGCTAAAGTTGTCAAAATATTTGGGGAGGAGATACATGTCAATGCTTCCATACACACCATAGGTGGTTTTTCAGCTCATGCCGACCAGGCTGAGCTATTAGCATGGCATGCACAGACGGGTAAACCCAAAACAACTTTTTTAGTGCATGGAGAGAATGAGGCTATGCACACCTTCTCGAAACATTTAGATAATACGGATGTAATAATGCCGACGCTGCACGATTCTTTTGAGCTGTAAGATTGGTGTGATTTAACGATACTGAACGGAGATAATCCTTCCGTGTGTCATAAGCGATCCAATTACAGCTAGAACGGCATCGCCCTGCTTTTTTTCTGGGGATAAGGCCAAAATATGATAGGCCATCTAGCTAGCAATTTTCGGTGAGAATTTGAAACATGGTGCCTCCCTGAGACACCTTCCAAGAAGCTCTAATCGGGCCCCATTAAAATATGGATGTGCTGCCAAGCACTCCTCGTGAATGCACCTAAGTATATAAAATGAAGGATGCCGTTAGCTTAATTTCTAACGAAAATAATATCGACGGCCTGCATGTCAAACCACCTTTATCGCCATATCTTCCAGTGTATAGGCGCTGACATGAATGCGCTTGGCGATCTCTTTGAGTTGCGCCAGCAAGTCACGCTGCCGGATTATCGCTTTAAAATCTTGCTGCTCGAGCAGCTGAGCGACAAACTCTGCACAACTGATGACGGCTTCATCATAATGATCATTAATCATGGCTATTTTAGGTGCAATCGTGATCGGGTTTTTCGCGGAGAGCTGATCAACGCATTGTTTTAGTAGTGTTGCCATATCGAGCAATTGCTTGATGATGGGCTGGTACTGCTCTATCGATTCAGTTTCATAGGTATCGATTTCTAGTTGTAGGTGCTTCACGCTCAGTGTGACCCAGTCGAGCTGGGTGATAATGCGGTAAATCGATTCTTTATCGTAAGGTGTGATGAAAACATCGAGTAACTCCTTCATGTTAGCTGATTTCATCGCGTGCGCCTTTTCCGCATGTAACGGAATACGCGATAGCAAATTCATGTCGTTTTCCTTGCTGGCTATGTACAAATCTTCCAGCATGTTTAGCATGATGCCGGCCTGTGATTGCAGAGCGTTATCGAAGTCGACTGTTTTTGGCAGAATAAACTGGCTGATCAAGCCCATTACATACCTCACATAAAATTGAACATCATACAATAACTCCAGCCGAGTAATATCGACACTGGAATATTCAGCCACCAGCCAGAAACGATACCTGCCACCGTGCGCCATTTTACATGTGCTGGATTTTCCGCTACGCCATTACCCAGCAGTGTAGCGGTCACGACCTGTGACGTTGAGGTCGGTGCGCCGATGCTGGTGGCTAGGGTATTAACCAGTGCCGAACCGAGCTGGTTGGCAACGGCATGTGTGTTTTTGACGTGGACCAATCCAAATCCCAGTGTCTTGATGATTCTCCAACCACCGAACATCGTACCCAGCGTAATCGCCGACGCACACCAGACGATAGCCCAGTCCGGTACATGAAAAACGCCTGTACCAGTCTCATCGGCCAGAAGCATCATGCCGATGATGGCCATGCCTTTCTGTGCATCGTTGGCACCATGCGAAAACCCTAGCCACGCGACGCTGATGTATTGTGATCGGGTGAAAACAACGTTTATTCGTTCTCGAAAATGGCTGAATATCAAGAAGATGATTTTCATCAAAATAAAACCAATCACAAACCCCAGTAAAGGCGAAGCGAACAAACCGGCCATCACTTTCATCACGCCCTGTAATTCACCGTTGTACAAGGCTTGCACCCCCCAGTGGATTTCACCCGAGCCGAGCGCATACAGCCCAGCGCCAACCAACCCACCAGCAAGCGAATTGGAGGATGAAGATGGAAACCCGAACTTCCACGTCATTAGGTTATAGCTGACTGCTGCGAGCAACGCAGCGATGACGATATTTTCGCCAACACCTTTTGTTGCGGCTGAAATATTAATGAAAGTACCCACCGTGTCTGCCACCGCCAACCCGACCGTGAAAGGGGCGATGAAAGTAAAAACAGAAACGATACCGATGGCCATGGCCGGTGTCATCGCGCGCGAAGCAATAGTAGTGGCGACCATATCGGCCGCATCATGGAATCCATTGGTAAAATCGAAGATGCCAACAGCAAGTACCACTAACAACAGAGACAGCGAAATAGATTCCATGCAGTAATAATGGCACTTTGAGCTTCAAAGTGCTCAATTATAGCTTTTTGATAAAGCTGAATGGAAAGGGGAGATCATGGGGTCATATATGGACACGCAGTTAAAACAACCATTAA
>QNFJ01000190.1 GCA_003646305.1 Gammaproteobacteria bacterium
GATCGAATTGAACATGAAGTAGACCTGATTATTGATGCAGGTGATATCGCTTATGCGCCCACAACAATAATCTCTTTCGTTGACAATGGTGAAGCAGAGATAGTTCGGCAGGGGATAGGCATTGCTGATGAGCTTATTTAGCGATTGAAAAGCCCTTTTCAGATATAATCCGCCCTCATGAATAATCTCTCTTCAATGCAGGTTTTTGCTGTCTGGGTTTTGCCCGTCCTTTTTGCGATTACGGTCCACGAGGTGGCACATGGCTGGGTCGCGAAACAATACGGTGACCGAACGGCTGAAATGCTGGGTCGACTGACCCTTAACCCGTTAAAACACATTGATCCGATTGGCACGATCCTGGTTCCAGGAGTTTTACTGTTAATGGGTGGTTTTGTTTTTGGCTGGGCCAAGCCAGTGCCGATTAATCCGCGCAATCTTCGCAGTCCAAAGCGAGATATGGCGATTGTTGCGGTAGCAGGGCCTATCGCAAACTTGTTAATGGCTCTCTTCTGGGCGCTAATCATTCGAATCGGTACGCTGTTTGTGGGGGGGCAAGAGATGATTGGACTCCCCCTGATTTATATGGGAAGTGCGGGGATTTCGATCAATATTTTCTTAATGATGTTGAATCTGTTGCCGATTCCACCTCTTGATGGTGGACGGGTGTTGGCTGGCTTTTTGCCCGGGCCGCTCGCCTATAAGTTGAACCGTCTAGAACCTTACGGTTTTATGATTTTGATCGCATTAATCTATTTTGGTGGATTGAGCTTGCTCCTCGGCCCACCTGTTTACTGGCTACAAAAAATCATGTTTACATTTGCTGGAATTTAATCGGAGAGTCATTCTTGGAATCTGTACCATCACAATATCAACGTGTTCTTTCTGGAATGCGTCCCACAGGTCGCTTACATCTCGGTCATTACCACGGTGTTCTTAAAAACTGGGTCGAGCTTCAGAATGAATACGAGTGTTTTTTCTTTGTGGCCGACTGGCATGCGTTGACCACCCATTATGAAGATCCCTCGATCATCGAGAAAAGTGTCAATGACATGGTGATCGATTGGCTAGCTGCCGGGGTGAATCAGGGGCTGGCAAAAATATTTGTTCAGTCCAAGGTGCCAGAGCATGCAGAACTGCACCTCCTGCTTTCGATGATAACACCTCTAGGCTGGTTGGAGAGGGTCCCCAGCTATAAAGATCAGCAGGAAAAACTGAAGGGGAAAGACCTCGCAACATACGGGTTCCTGGGTTATCCATTGCTACAAAGTGCTGATATTCTGATGTATAAGGCAGGTCTAGTTCCTGTTGGAGAAGACCAGGTTGCTCACGTTGAATTAACACGTGAAGTGGCTAGGCGTTTTAATCACATTTATGGGCGAGAGGCCGGTTTTGAAGAGAAGGCCGAGGCAGCCATCAAGAAGATGGGCAAAAAGAACGCTAAGCTATACAAAAGCCTCAGAACAAAATATCAGGAACAGGGTGATCATGAGGCGTTGAGCGTTGCGAGAGCATTGCTTGAGTCGCAGCAAAATATTACCGTTGGTGACCGAGAACGATTGTTTGGCTTTCTCGAAGGAAGCGGGCGAGTCATTTTGGCAGAGCCACAATCACTATTGACTAAAGCCTCTAAGATGCCAGGGTTAGATGGACAGAAAATGTCTAAATCATACGGCAATACTATTGCACTTCGAGATGATCCTGAGACACTTGAGAAGAAATTGCGGACGATGCCAACCGATACAGCTCGCGTCCGTCGTACTGACCCAGGTGACCCCGCCCGTTGTCCAGTTTGGAAATTTCACGAAATCTATTCGGATGATAGTACTCGGAATTGGGTTGTCGAAGGATGTAAGAGTGCGGGCATTGGCTGCATTGATTGTAAACAGCCCGTTATTGATGCGGTATTGAATGAACTTAAGCCGATTCAGGAACGCGCACGAGAATATGAAGAACAACCGGAACTCGTCAGCACAATTATTGCTGAAGGTAGTGAGGTGGCTAGAGACTGTGCTCGGGATACGATGGAAGAGGTGAGACAGGCGATGGGGCTTGCTTACAAGTAAGGCTAAAACAGTGGCAAAATCAGATGAGCCACATGATTTTGCCGGCTCAGTTGACCGGTTTGCTGTTGTCAAAGGTGAGCCAGTCAAAGATTTGCCTGAAGACCTCTATATACCACCTGATGCGCTAGAGGTTTTTCTTGAAGCATTTGAAGGGCCTCTCGATCTCTTACTTTATCTAATTAAACGACAAAATCTCGATATTCTCGATATCCCTGTTGCCGATATTACTCGGCAGTATATTAGCTATATAGAGGTGATGGGTTCTCTAAAAATAGAACTTGCTGCCGAATATCTGGTGATGGCTGCGATGCTGACAGAAATTAAATCACGAATGTTAATGCCTCGCTCATCTGATAGTGAAGAGGAGAGTGATGACCCTCGTAATGAATTGATTCGTCGTCTTCAAGAATACGAATGTTTTAAAAAAACCGCTGCTGAGATTGATGAACTGCCTCGGATTGAAAGAGAGTTATTTGAGCTAACTATGGGTTTAGAGCAAATTGCAGTCGAGCAGCCCAAGCCGGCAGTTGAACTGCATGAATTACTTTCGGCCTTCAAATCAGTATTGATTCGTGCAGAGCGATTGGGCCACCATCATATTCAGCAAGAACCGTTGTCGGTTCGTGAACGAATGACAGTTATTCTGGCTCTGCTCCGAGATAGCGAAAAGCGTTTTATCGCATTCGTCGACTTCTTTACTGTTGAAGAGGGTAAACTGGGCGCAGTGGTCTCTCTACTGGCAATGCTAGAGCTTTGTAAGGAGGGGTTGATCGAAATTACACAGGCTGAACCTCTGGCAGAGCTATGGGTCATGAGCCCGGCGGCTTAATAGATGGAACTTAGAAGCATCATAGAGGCGACCCTGTTTGCAGCCAGAAAACCGCTAAGTCTTCAGCAACTACAGAATGTTTTTGAGAAAGAGGGCTGTCCTGAAAAAGCAGAACTACGTGAAATGATTAGAGAGATTCAGGAAGCGTATCAGCCCAGACCAATCGAACTGGTTGAGGTGGCCAGTGGTTATCGCTTTCAAATTAGAGAGGAGGCCTCTCCCTGGGTGTCCAGGCTGCTCTCAGAAAAGCCACCAAAATACTCAAGAGCTTTACTGGAAACGCTGGCCATTATCGCTTATAAACAGCCAACAACCCGTGGAGAAATTGAAGAGATAAGAGGCGTTAATGTCAGCTCTAATATCATTCATACATTGCTGGAACGTGAATGGATACGCCCAGTTGGCCATAAAGAGGTGCCGGGCAGACCGGCTCTTTACGCCACGACAAAACAGTTTCTCGATCACTTTAACCTGAAAAGTCTCGAGCAATTACCCGCATTATCCGAAGTTCGGTTATTGGATGAACCACAGACATCAGATTCCCTCGATTACCCATAGACAGACAAATGAAAAAAACAGACAAACAGAACGAAAAAGTGAAAGCAGAGACAGTCGAAACTGCAGTAAAGCCCAAAACAGAGCCTAAAATAGAGCAAGCAGTCGTTGGAGAAAGAGTCCAAAAACTGCTCGCGCATGCGGGATTAGGTTCACGCAGAGAAATTGAAGGATGGATCAGAGAAGGGCTTATCCGCGTTAATGGCAAAGAAGTTGGGCTAGGAGACAGAATTTTTCCGGAAGATGAGGTGAGAGTGCGGGGACGCCCCGTTAACCTGGCCAGAAAACTACTGGCACCGACTCGAGTCATCATCTACAACAAACCGGCTGGACAGGTGGTGACGAGAAAAGATCCAGAGGGGCGAGAAACCATCTTTAAACATCTCCCAAAACTGGCAGCAGGCCGCTGGATCGCCGTAGGGCGGCTTGATATCAACACGCTTGGGCTGATGATTTTAACAACCAATGGTGAACTGGCTAACCGCCTGATGCACCCTTCTCAGGAAGTTGATCGGGAATATGGTGTCAGAATACTCGGTGAAGTAAGCGATGAAACCATCATGACGCTAAAAAAAGGCGTTGAGTTAGAAGATGGTTTTGCAAAGTTTACAGACATTGTTGCAGAAGAGGGAGAAGGGGCAAACAGATGGTACAAAGTGGTCATCATGGAAGGTCGAAACCGAATCGTCAGGCGTCTTTGGGAATCACAAGGATTAACCGTTAGTCGCCTGCAACGCGTTCGGCATGGGCCAATATTTCTCCCCAAAGGGCTTAGAACTGGCCGTCACTATGAAATGAACGACGGAGAGATCAAAAGCCTTTTCGAATATGCCAATATGGAGCCAGAAAAGGGAGATAGGGGTGAATCTCATAGAAAGGAAGTTTCTAGAGTAGTGCGAAAAGGGCGAGGGGAGAAGCGTTCGGATCGTAGAAAGGAGACTCGGCCTGGGCGTAGGCGTTAATCTTAGCTTTGGGAAAGAGGTGGGCTTTGAGGGAATGCCTGCTTTCAGCTTGATTATGCTAATACAAGGAATATGATCTTGCGGATCCTGACATCTAACCTTATTCGTTATGCTTATTTTGACATTTTCAC
>QNFJ01000191.1 GCA_003646305.1 Gammaproteobacteria bacterium
CCACAAAGTGTTACGGCATGTGCCTGCAGGTATAGAGTCAACGAGGACATTTTAAAAGCAAAGATGGTGTGCTAGTGTGCTCGCAGGCTCATATATTAATTCAGCTAGGAGCATACGTATGAAGCAAAAAGTTTCCGCAGTTTTACCTTTGGCAATGGCCCTTGCCTTGGTCTCAACAAGTGGGGTTGCTAAAGAGTCCAAACCCAACATTCTTGTTGTTTGGGGTGATGATATTGGCCAGTCTAACATCAGTTATTTCACTCATGGCGTGATGGGATATCAGACACCCAATATTGATCGCATTGCTCAGGAAGGCATGACCTTCACTGACTATTATGGTGAGCAGAGTTGTACTGCAGGTCGCTCTTCATTTATTACCGGGCAGAGCGTATTTCGTACCGGTCTTTCCAAGGTCGGTTTGCCTGGAGCAAAAGAAGGGATGAATGTAAAAGATCCCACCATTGCCGGATTGCTCAAAGCAGAAGGTTATGCCACCGGTCAGTTTGGTAAAAACCACCTTGGCGATCGGGATGAGATGCTGCCAACTAACCACGGTTTTGATGAGTTTTATGGCAACCTTTATCACCTCAATGCCGAGGAAGAGCCAGAAAACGAAGATTACCCAAAGGCCAGCGAGTATCCAAATTTTAAAAAGAACTTTGGGCCTCGGGGAGTGATCCACAGCTATGCGGATGGCAAGATTGAGGACACCGGCCCGCTGACCAAAAAGCGCATGGAAACCATTGATGATGATACCTCCGATGCGGCTATCGGCTTCATTGAGAAGCAGACCAAAGCGGGTAAGCCGTGGTTTGTCTGGTGGAGTGGTACGCGCATGCACTTTCGTACTCATGTGAAGAAGGAGCTGCGCGGCATTTCTGGGCAGGATGAGTACTCCGACGGCATGGTCGAGCACGACCGGCATATCGGTAAATTTCTCGATAAGCTCGATGAGCTAAAAATTGCCGATAACACGATTGTTTTTTACTCCACCGATAACGGCCCGCATATGAACACCTGGCCCGATGCAGCAATGACACCTTTTCGTGGTGAAAAAAATACCAACTGGGAGGGCGGCTGGCGTGTGCCCGCCATGGTGCGCTGGCCCGGACACATTAAAGCCGCTACCTGGTCTAATGAAATTATGCACCACATGGACTGGATGCCTACCTTGTTAGCTGCTGTAGGTGATGCTGATGTCAAAGAGAAGCTATTGAAGGGCCATAAGGCCAACGGTCGCAAATACAAGGTTCATCTCGATGGCTACAATTTCCTGCCCCTGCTCACTGGCAAGGAATCTAAAGGTCCGCGAGAGGAAATATTTTATTTTTCCGATGATGGTGATCTGACCGCACTGCGTTATAACGACTGGAAATTGATATTTATGGAGCAGCGGATTTATGAAACTTTTGAAACCTGGGCAAACCCTTTCACGTCATTGAGAGTTCCGTTGATATTTAACCTTCGGCGTGACCCCTATGAACGAGCTCAGCTTACATCCAATACCTATTATGACTGGCTCTTGGATCGCGCCTATTTACTGGTGCCTGCGCAAGCTATAGCAGGAAAGTTCCTGTCTACTTTTAAAGAGTATCCGCCCCGTCAGAAAGCTGCCAGCTTTAGTCTTGAGAAGGTGTTGGATAAACTGCAGGACGGTGGTGCACATTAACGACACCTTAAAATAATAGCTCTTCAAATGAGATGGTCGGTTGTTTTGTGCTTTGGCACAAGATGGCCGGCCTTTTGTATTCAGATGCCGGTTTTGAGTGAAACAGATTCTGATGGAGAGTCCTTTTTCGGAAAATTCTTTTAGGCTTAAATTAGGAATAATCATCATGCAACAGGCTTTCGTTAGAGTACAAAAGATTCGTTTTTTCGGGTTAGCTGTTGCTCTGCTTGCATTTGCGCAGTTGGCAAATGCTCAGGCTATTGATCCTCTGCCCTCCTGGAATGAAGGTAAAGCTAAACAATCAATTATCGATTTTGTAAAAGAGGTGACCAAAGAAGGCTCGGCTGACTTTGTACTGCCAGCTGAACGTATCGCTACATTTGATAACGACGGCTGTCTCTGGTCTGAACAGCCGATGTACTTTCAGCTGTTTTTTGCTATCGATCGCGTCAAGGCGTTGGCTCACCAACATCCAGAATGGGAAAATAATGAGCCCTTTGCCTCGCTGCTTAAGGGCGATATAAAGGCGGCTCTGGCTGGTGGTAAGCAATCTCTCCTAGAAATTATTATGGTGACCCACGCGGGAATGACTACTGAGGAGTTTGAGCAGATCGTAAAAGATTGGGTCGCCACGGCGAAACACCCCGTCACTAAACGACACTACACCGAAATGGTTTTTCAGCCGATGCTGGAAGTGTTGGCCTATTTGCGTGCCAACGGTTTCAAGACCTTCATTGTCTCCGGCGGTGGTATTGAGTTCATGCGTCCGTGGACGGAAGCCGTCTATGGTATTCCTCCCGAACAAGTTGTTGGTAGCAGCGTTAAAACCAAGTTTGAAATGCGTGAAGGCAAGCCGGTCATTGTCCGTCTACCAGAGCTCAATTTTATAGATGATAATGAGGGTAAGCCTATTGGTATCAATCAGCATATCGGCCGTCGTCCCATCGCCGCATTCGGCAACTCCGATGGGGATCTACAGATGCTGCAGTGGACGACTGCTGGTGAGGGTTCCCGCTTTGCTCTTTACGTTCATCATACCGATGCCGAGCGTGAGTGGGCCTACGATCGTGACTCTCACATCGGCCGTCTCGATAAAGGTTTGGATGAGGCAAGGCAGAAGGGCTGGACCGTTGTAGATATGAAGCAGGACTGGAAAGTTATCTACCCACATGATCTAAAGTAAATGGGCGGGTAGTTTTGTCGTGTGGAATGACAGGTCGCAGCTTTTCTTCAGCCGATTAGTTTGGAAAACGAAACTGAAGTTGTGGCCTGAATTGCCATTCGGCACCCAGATCAGGGGATTCTATATTTTTGTAGGCACTGATTTGTGCGTTAACAGGTAGCTTGCCTATTCTGAATATTTTGCCTACGCCACCACCAATCGGTACAGTCCATCTGTTTTTGCTATCAGCCTCCCAGTTTGCGGTGGTGAATTTACCACTTAGGCTATGTTAAAGTTTGTCAAAATTTTAACATAGCCTAAAGAGCGACAAGGAGCTTCGAAGTGTTACAACTACCCCAGGATTATCGTTTTGGCTTGCGATGGAAGCATCTCTTATTTGGTTTGATTCTTACCCTCGCGGCCTGTTCAGAACAAGAAGCCCCGCCAGCGTCTCCTTCAGAATTTCCAGTTGTGAACGTTATTCAGCGTGATCAGCCGATTGAGGTGGAAATGGTGGGGCAAACAACAGGCTCCTCTGATGTTCCAATTCGAGCGCGCGTCGACGGTTTTCTCGAAAGCATGGTGTTTGTCGAAGGGAGTAATGTTAAGCAAGGTGATCTGCTCTATACGATTGATGAGGTTCCCTTTCAGACCGAAGTTGTTGAAGCTCAGGGGGGGTTGGCTGAGGCGGAGACCACTCTGGCCAAGACAAAATCGGATCTTCAACGCATTCGCCCGCTAGCAGAAATGAATGCGATTAGCCAGATGGACCTTGATGCCGCGGTTGCTCAATATGAAGCAGCAGTTGGAGCCATGCAGGTGGCAAATGCACGCGTTAAACAGGCCCGGATACGGTTGGGCTATTGCCATATCTATTCTCCCATTAGTGGTCGTATTGGTATTTCAGCAGTTGAGGTCGGTGAGTATGTTGGTGGTGGTGGAAATGGGCTGTTGAATCTGGTCTCGCAGATAGATCCCATTCGTGTGCGGTTCACTATTGATGAGAAGGAATACCTGAAATTCGCACGCAGAATTATTGAGTCAAGAAAAAAGACAGAAACACTAAAAGATAAAAAAGAATCGAGATCACTCGAGCTGATACTTGCGGATGGTTCGGTGCATAAGCACATGGGCCACATTGTTAGTCGCGATGCGTTGGTGGATTCTTCCACAGGAACATTTACCCTGGAGGCGGACTTTTCCAACCCAAGCGGCCTGGTACTATCGGGGCAGTACGCAAGAATTCGTACTGCAATCGACGTTCGTAGGAGTGCGTTGCTGGTACCACAAAGGAGTCTGGTTGAACTGCAAGGTAGCTTTAGTCTGTTTGTGGTCGATTCTCAGGGTAAGGTTGAACAACGAAAAGTTATCGTTGGTACAAAGATAAACAATTTACAGATTATCTCTAGTGGTTTGAAGTCTGGTGAAAGAGTGTTGCTCGAGGGGGTGCAGAAGGTTAGAAGTGGTATGACAATTAAGCCTAAGCTGACCGACTTTGAGGAGATAGTAAGCTCGTCTTCCGTTAATACATCTAAAGTCTAAGATTATGGCTGAATTCTTTGTGCGGCGTCCCATTGTGGCAATGGTTCTCGCCATTATCATCGTCCTGTTGGGGTTGATTTCGATGAGTGGCCTGCCGGTTGCTCAGTATCCGGAAATCACCCCGCCAACGGTAAATGTCTCGGCCA
>QNFJ01000192.1 GCA_003646305.1 Gammaproteobacteria bacterium
CTCGCAACCCCACATTTATGCAGCGGGAGACTGTAGCAATATGCCTCAACTGGTATACGTGGCCGCAGCAGCGGGAACGCGTGCTGCTATTAATATGACGGGGGGAGAGGCGAAGCTTGACCTATCAACATTACCCGCAGTGATCTTTACCGACCCACAGGTCGCAACGGTTGGTCTGTCTGAAGAGGAGGCTCACAAGAAAGGGGTTGAAACCGATTCACGTGTTCTTGGTTTGGAAAATGTTCCGCGTGCACTGGCTAATTACAATACCGATGGTTTTATTAAATTAGTGATAGAAGCGGGGACAGAACGACTAATTGGTGCACAGATTCTTGCACCTGAGGGAGGAGAAATTATTCAAACTGCTGCACTGGCCATTCATAACAAAATGACCATTAAAGAGCTTGCCAACCAACTGTTCCCTTACCTGACAATGGTGGAAGGCTTAAAGCTGTGTGCGCAAACCTTTGGCAAAGATGTCAAAGAACTCTCTTGTTGTGCAGGGTAGCACTCCCTATGCAACAAACCTGTCCGCAAAGAAAATTTACATTTAGCGCGAGTGCGCGCAGTTGGGGCTGGTGGCTAATCGCGGCAATCACTTGTCCTTGTCACTTGCCTCTTCTGCTTGTTTTTTCATCGGGAACAGCTTTAGGACTATTTCTTGATCAATACTTGATTCTAATTGTCGCGCCTATTGTTGTACTGTTTTACATCGCTATAAAGAGAGCAATGGAACCGGTTGAATACGATAAGATGAGTTCTAAATAACTTGAATAAAGGATCTAAGCAACATGCCTTCTTGTCGTGATAATAAAAACCCCGATTGGGTCGCAAACAGGCGCAATCTATTTATTGCATGGCTGCTTCCCGGATTGCTTATTGTCATTTCATGGCTAGCAGCGCTTCCTCTCATGGCCACAGGGATTATTTGGGCAGCCGCCTTAACCTGGATGGGTATCGCTTGTCTAAAGAATGCGAGTCAATGTGGTAGGCGTCACTGTTTTTATAGTGGCCCTTATTTTATTTTGTCCGCACTTATTGCGCTATGTACCGGCTTTGAATGGAGTCTGTTTTCTGCTTTAACACTCAACCAGCTAGCACTATTTCTAGCAATCGCCACGCCGCTAATTTGCATCCTGCCAGATTGGTTGTGGGGAAAGTACAAAAAGCACTCGAATGACCCAACTTAACCCGTTCGACACTCGGCACTATTTCGTAATAACAACACGACTTTTCTAATTCGCTTTATTCCACCGTGACTGATTTTGCGAGGTTCCTCGGTTGGTCTACATCGGTTCCTTTTATCAATGCAGCATGATACGAAAGCAGCTGTAATGGAATGGTATAGACAATAGGGGCAACCACTTCATCGGTCTCGGCAACTCGCAGGATTTTTACACCAGGAGCCGCATCGAGTGGTGCATTGGCATCCGCAAACACAAATAGCTGTCCACCGCGTGCCTGAACCTCTTGTAGGTTTGATTTAAGCTTCTCTAGTAGCTCATTATTGGGCGCAACCGCAACGACCGGCATCTCTTCGTCAATTAAGGCTAACGGGCCATGTTTAAGCTCTCCTGCAGGATAGGCTTCTGCATGAATATAGGAAATCTCTTTAAGTTTCAGTGCGCCTTCCATCGCCACAGGATATTGCTCGCCTCGACCTAAATAGAGCGCGTGGTGCTTATCTCCAAAGCATTTTGCCCACTGCTTTATTTCTTGATCAAGCTCCAAAACTTGCTCAATTTCTGCCGGTAGGTTGATTAGCTGTCGTGTTATTTGCGCCTCTTTTTCCGCTTTAAGGCCATTACGCCGTCCTAACGCGACAACCAAAAGTAAAAGTGCAACCAACTGCGTGGTAAAAGCCTTTGTAGAGGCGACACCAATTTCTGGCCCAGCACGGGTCATCAATGCCCATTCTGACTCACGTACAATTGAGCTTTCAGGAACATTACAGATCGCTAGGGTATGTGCATATCCCATGTTCTTAGCTTCTTTAAGTGCCGCAAGTGTATCGGCTGTTTCACCTGATTGTGAAATGGTGACAAAAAGCGTCCCCTCACTCACAATATGTGGGCGATAGCGGTACTCACTGGCCACTTCAATATCGCAGGGTAGATTGGCGATGGATTCTAGCCAGTATTTAGCCACCATCCCCGCATGAAAACTGGTTCCACAGGCAACGATTTGAACACGCTTTACGAGATCAAATGCCGCTGATGCATCCGGCCCAAAGGACTCATCAACCACTTTTTCATTGATGATTCGTCCTTCAAGTGTATTGCTGATGGCTTGTGGCTGCTCGTATATCTCTTTTTCCATATAGTGGCGATAGCTGCCTTTTTCTGCTGAGTCTGCCGCCAATTTTGTTTCTGAAATAGGGCGCTCAACTTTATTTCCATCTTCATCATAAATGGTGATGGAATCGGCTCTCATATCGGCAACATCACCCTCTTCGAGGAAGATGAAGCGTTGTGTTTCACCAAGCAGCGCAAAAATATCAGAGGCGATAAAATGTTCTCTTTCGCCCACACCGATCACTAATGGGCTCCCTTTTCGGGCTGTAACAAGCCGTCCAGGTTCTTCTGTACTAATCACCCCAAGGGCATAAGCGCCTTCTAAGATGCTAACAGTCGCTTGAACAGCTGCAAGAAGGTCGAGCCCACCATCGGTCATCTTGTCATGTATTTCGTGAACAATGACCTCTGTATCAGTCTCAGAGCTAAAGTTATGCCCTTTTCTCTTTTGTTCTGCGCGTAGCGTCTCGTGGTTCTCAATAATACCGTTATGAACAACGGCTACTGTATCTCGACAAATATGGGGGTGTGCATTCTCTAACGAGGGAACACCATGTGTTGCCCAGCGAGTATGTGCAATACCTACTCTTCCATTAAGCGGTGTTGTTTGCATAACCTCTTCAAGGCCGCGAACTTTTCCTTTTGCACGCGCTCTTGCTAATTGGTTTGTACTGTCAAGTACGGCAATACCTGCTGAGTCATAACCCCGATATTCAAGCCGCTTTAGCCCTTCTAGCAAAACTGGGGTAACTAAACGATGTGCAACCGCACCGACAATCCCGCACATGAACTACTCCTTTATTTCTTTATGGGCCGTTTCCAGCTCGATATGGTGACCTGCTTACTTCGGCTTAGTGTTAGGCTTTCTGCTACTGTATTTTTGGTGATCGTTGAGCCGGCACCAATGGTTGTATTTTTTGCGAGCGTTACTGGAGCCACAAGTTGTGTATCTGAACCGACGAAAACACCATCTTCAATGATTGTTTTAAATTTATTCACACCATCATAATTACAGGTAATTGTACCGGCTCCAATATTGACTAGCTCACCAATTTCACAGTCACCAATATAACTCAGATGGCTTATTTTTGAGCCATTACCTACCGTTGTTTTTTTAGTCTCAACGAAGTTACCAATGCGCACACCTTCTGCAAGTACAGTTCCTGGCCTTAGCCGTGCATAAGGGCCAACATTACTGTTGTTTCCGATTCTTGTTCCATCAATATGGCTGTTTGCGAGGATCTCAATATCGCTTCCTAAGACAGATTCTTTTATGATGCAATTAGGTCCAATTTTTACACGGTCACCAATCGAACAGTTGCCTTCAATGATGACGTTAATATCGATTTCAACATCTTGCCCAACCGACTCTAAACGGCCTCTTATATCAAAGCGGGCAGGGTCTCTAAAAGCGACTCCTTTTTCCATTAACTCATCAGCCGCTTTGTTCTGAAAAACGCGCTCAAGGTAAGCAAGTTGAGCACGGTTGTTTACACCCAGCACTTCATCTTCACTACCCGCTTGGCAGGTTGCAATCTCAACACCCTCTTTTACGGCCAGTTCAATAATATCGGTCAGATAGTATTCATTTTGGGCATTGTTACTGTCCAACTGTCCGAGCCAGCGTTTAAGCTCAGCACCCTTAACCGCCATGATGCCGGTATTAACCTCATCAATCTCTTTTTCAGACGAATCTGCATCTTTCTCTTCAACAATACGGAGAACTTTACCGTCATCTGTACGAACAATTCGCCCATAACCTGTTGGGTTCTCTAGATTGACCGTTAAAAGTGAAAGTGCTGTTTCTGAGAGCAATGACAGCAGTTTGTCGACGGATCCCTTCGCAAGTAATGGCACATCACCATATAAGATAAGAATATTATCTTCTTTATTGATGTATCGCTCAGCCTGCATCACAGCATGCCCTGTTCCAAGCTGCTCTGCCTGTAGTACCCAGTTGGCATCTAATGTTGGAAGTGACTCTTTTAAGGTCTCTCCGCCGTGCCCATAAATGATGTGGACTGTTTCGCTATCAAGCGCTTGTGTTAACTTATAAACATGCTCTAAAAGTGAGCATTCACCGATTTTATGTAGAACCTTCGGAAGTGCTGAACGCATCCGTGTGCCTTTTCCAGCAGCTAATATGAGAGTTTTAATCGCCATTACTGATCCTGTAATGTTAAAGGGA
>QNFJ01000193.1 GCA_003646305.1 Gammaproteobacteria bacterium
AGAAAATACCATTTTGAACCGTAGTCCACTTTTGATGATTCAGGGAACCACTTCCGATGCAGGCAAAAGCGCACTGGTAACCGGACTCTGTCGCACTCTCTTCCGCCACGGCTTCAAAGTTGCCCCATTTAAACCTCAGAATATGGCTCTGAATAGCGCAGTAACTGCCGATGGTGGTGAAATTGGTCGCGCTCAGGCACTTCAGGCTCAAGCCTGTGAGTTAGCACCGCACACTGATATGAATCCGGTTTTGATCAAGCCCAGTAGCGACCAGGGCGCGCAAATCATTATTCACGGTAAAGCCATTGGCCAAATGAGCGCCAAAAGCTATCACAACTGGAAGCCTAAGGCGATGAAAGCGGTACTGGAGTCTACCCGACGCCTGCAACAACAGTACGATGCAATTATTGTTGAAGGAGCAGGAAGCCCCGCCGAAATTAACCTGCGCGATCGTGACATTGCCAACATGGGCTTTGCAGAAGCTGTCGATTGTCCCGTTATTTTGATTGCAGATATCGACCGTGGTGGCGTTTTTGCTCACCTTGTCGGCACACTCGAACTTTTATCTGAAAGTGAACAAAACCGTATCAAAGGATTTGTAATCAACCGTTTTCGGGGTGATATTGCACTACTCGAACCCGGACTGGAATGGCTCGAAAAACGAACAGGCAAGAAAGTTCTCGGTGTACTCCCGTATCTACAGGGCCTCCATCTGGAGGCGGAAGATGGCCTTTCCAGTGGCGCAGAACGGCTGGCGAAAGGGAAAGCTCACCTGCGCATTATTGCCCCGGTTTTTCCCCGTATCAGTAATCACACAGATTTTGATCCACTCCGACTGCACCCAGAGGTTAATTTTAGCTTTATCGGCCCTGGCGAGCCCATCCCTGCAGCTGATCTGATTATCCTCCCCGGCAGTAAAAGTGTTATCGATGACCTTCGCTGGTTACGCAAAAATGGCTGGGAAGCAGAGATCAGCCGACACCTCCGCTACGGCGGAAAACTGCTAGGAATCTGTGGTGGCTTTCAAATGCTCGGCGGCGCAATTCATGACCCTTTGGCTATTGAGGGAAAAGCAGGTAGTGAGGTGGCTCTAGGATACCTGGATATTGAAACCACGCTGGCAGAAAACAAACAACTTCGTAATGTAGAGGGACAGTTAGCCATCTCGCACGCAAGTATCAAAGGTTACGAAATACATGCGGGTATCAGCCAAGGCGCTGCTTTAAAACAACCCTTTTGCCACCTTGAATCTGGAGATGATGGTGCAATTTCTAAAGATGGACAGATTGCAGGCACTTACCTTCATGGCCTCTTCGATTCGCCACAAGCGAATCAAGCTTTGTTACAATGGGCCGGTCTAAAGGGGGTAGAACTGCTTGATTATGCAGCACTACGTGAAGAAGGTATTGACCGCATCGCCGATGCCGTTGAAGAAAACATCGATATGACCGCCATTCTCAATTTATTACAGCCGAAATATGAGCAATAGCACTTCATTATTCCGTCTGGAATTTCTTTACCCTCGCTTTTGGCCAAACTGGCTCCTTTTCGGCTGTATGGCACTAATTGGCAGGCTGCCCTACTCAATTACCACTAAAATCGGGAGATTTATAGGCCATCTAGTATTTTATGTTGGGCGGCGACGCAGACAGACCGCCCAGATCAACATCGACCTCTGCTTTCCTGAATTAAATGATGCCGAGCGTGAACGGCTGCTACGTGAGCATTTTTTGTTTATGGGCATTGCCGCCGTTGAAACCGGAATTTGCTGGTTAGCACCTAAAGCCAAATTACAGAAATTACTCAAAGAAATTAAAGGGGAAGAGCACCTAAACAAAGCGCTAGAAGCAGGGCATGGGGCTATCCTGCTAAGCTGCCACTTTACCCACCTGGAAATGGGAGGCTCTCTATTGGCTGGCTATCGTCCCTTAGCCGCTGTCTATAAACCACACAAAAACAACCCACTATTCGAAGCCGTTATGCTGGGTTCACGCGATGCGCACGGGCGCGTAATCAGCCGTTCAGACACACGCGGAATGCTTCGAACATTGCGTGACAACCTGCCACTCTGGTATGCGCCCGATCAAAACTATAAAGGTAAATTCGCTGTATTCGCCCCATTTTTTGGTATCAATGCCTCAACCAATGCGGCAACCAGCCGTCTCGCAAAAATCAGCAAAGCCCCCGTCCTTCCTTTTTTCCAGGAACGAATGGAAGATGGAAGCGGTTACCGCCTGATCATCAAGCCACCACTCGAAAACTTTCCGAGCGAATCAGCACAGGAAGATGCCGCACGCATCAACGCACTCTTTGAAGAAGAGATTCGCAGAAGGCCTGCTGAATATCTTTGGGTTCACCGCCGTTTTAAAACTCGCCCACCCGGCGAAGAAAAAATTTACCCAAAAAAATAATATGGAAAAAATCAGTCAAGAAGAGTTTAAAAAGTTGCTGGGAAGTGGTGAAGTCCTCGAACGGGATCGTTATGGAATCAAAGTAGTTGAGACCGATGATAGCCATATCATCAAAACCTTCCGATTAAAGAGGCTCCTTTCGTCCGCCTTTTTCTATCCCTATGCACAGCGATTTAAAAATAACAGCAAGAAACTCCTACAAAAGGGGTTCAAAACCGTCTCTGTCGAACGAATTGGCTACTGCCGAGAAGAAAAAAGATACCTTGTTATCTACCCAAAGCTAGCCGGCGAAACCTTAAGAGCAATATTTGAAGCAGAGCCTAAGAATACGCAAAAAAGACTGACCGAACTCGCTCGCCTGATTGCTCAGCTCCACAAAGAGGGTGTTTTATTCCGCTCGCTGCATCTGGGTAATATACTGCTTCTCTCGGATCAGACACTCGGGATAATTGACCTCTCAGATATGAAGATTTTTTCATCCCCACTCTCTCTTCAACAGCGCATCCGGAACTTTAATCACCTGCTAAGGTATCCCCAGGACTGCAAAATAATCGATCAATTTGGAATGACTCGCTTTTTAACTGCTTATTGTGAAGCCGCTGAACTCGGCACAGATGCGCAAAAAAGGCTGTTTTCCGAGTTTAAAATATAACCCTCTTACAGCACAGGGAATTCGTACTCTTCAATGCCTTAGTCTTTCGTGCTGGATAGCAAACTATTCTGGATGACTCGCTACTTTCCGAATCAAAATATCTTCCATCATCAAGTATTCAAGATCACAACCATAAAACATATTTAGCGCATCTTCCGGGCTACAGACCATCGGCTCACCACGACGATTGAGCGAAGTATTCAGAATCACAGCATTACCGGTCAGCTTCTCCAGCTCTTCAATCAACGCATAATAGCGCGGGTTGGTATCTCGCGTAACGATCTGAGCACGAGCGGTTCCATCTTCATGCACCACCTCTGGAATTCTTTCTTTCCACTCCTCTGCCACATCAAAGGTAAAGGTCATGTAAGGACTTGGGTGGTCTGTTTGAAGGATTTCAGGTGCGACGCGATCGAGGATACTGGGGCAGAAAGGCCTCCAACGCTCACGATACTTAATTTGCGCGTTAATCCGATCAGCAACTCCCGAATGATTTGGGCTACCTAAAATACTTCGGCACCCCAATGACCGAGGACCAAATTCCATTCTCCCCTGAAACCAGGCCAGTGGATTTCCATCCGCCAATAGCTTAGCAGCCACTTCAGGGCCATTTTCAATCCGCTCCCATTTAGGCTTCTTCTCATGCTTTTCGCAGGCCTCTATACATTGCTCGTTCGTGTAGCTCGGTCCCAGATAGACATGTTCCATCTTTTCAACCGGCACACCCGCTTCAGTTGAGGCATAACTGGCTGCTCCAATCGCCGTTCCAGCATCACTCGCTGCTGGCTGTACAAATAGTTCCTTAACATTCGGCATAGCGATAATGCGCTGGTTCAACTTAACATTTAGCGCCACACCACCTGCGAAACAGACCTTACCGGTCTCACGAATAATATCGCCGAGATAATATTCAATCAATTCCAGAGCCACCTTTTCCAAAAGTGCCTGAATGCTCGCTGCGTAGTCGATATAGGGATCATCGATCTCATCACCCTGACGCTTTGGCCCCAACCACTCGATTAATTTTGGGCTGAAATAGTAGCCTTTGCCATTTTCTTTATAACGACGCCAACCAACACAATTGACCAGCTCGGTGTTCACTTTAAAATCCTTGCCGTTATGTTCGATCAGACGAGAAAAGTCGAAGCGATCTGGATTGCCATAAGGGGCCATTCCCATCACTTTAAACTCACCATCGAGCATATCAAAGCCGAGGAACTCGGTTATCGCACCGTAAAGCCCTCCCAGCGAGTCGGGATCATAAAATTCTTTAATCTTGTGAATCTTGCCATTCTCACCGTAACCGAAAAAGGTGGTGGCATACTCGCCCTTACCATCGATACCGATAATGGCACACTTCTCTTTAAAACCACTTAAATGGTATGCACTACTAGCGTGGGCAAGATGATG
>QNFJ01000194.1 GCA_003646305.1 Gammaproteobacteria bacterium
AGATAAGCAACGGGGCGTAAAGGTAAGGGGAGTGCTTCAATCTCAAGCGCCGTTTTGACCATTCCAAAATAGTGTTGGTCGGTCATAAGAGAGGGTAATGCTTCTATTAGAGGCTCTTTCAGGTTTCCAATATGGTCAATAGCCGCCTGGAAGCTGGCGAAATGATATTGTTGTTCTTGAGAGTCGTTGGTGACTTGATAGAGCTTGGCAAGGCCAAGGTAACGAAGTTGAAGCGTTAGCTCTTTGCGAAAAATCGTTTTCCGCCATAGCCAAGGCCTTGTTTTTTTAAGTTTGAATTGAACCGTGATGGTCAGCGGGACACCATTATTGAGTGCTTCAACAGCTGCTTCGGATAGTTGGTAATCAATCGTAGTTTGAAGAAACCAGACGTTCTCTTCTTTTTGAAGAGAAGCTGACTGGACCGCGAAGTTCGCATCGGAAGCCAGAACCGATGTTGTCGTGATTAAAGCAAGGATTAACCCCAAAAAGGAGAGAGCCCCCTTTTGCGGTGCTATTTTTTCAGGCCACCTGAAGCTTCTGTTAATGACTCTTTCACTCATGTGGCGCAATGTTTTTTGAGGCAGGCATAGTAGAATCCGTCCATTCCACTCTCTCCAGTTATTATTTGTCGTCCATGAGATCGAGTGATGCCCCAGTCGGCTATAATTGCGTGCTCTGCAGCATCCTTATGGTTGGCTAGAAAGCGGGTGATTTGCAGCTCATTTTCTTGCTTTAGAATGGAGCAGGTAGCATAAAGGAGCCTGCCGCCAGGTGCCAGCAGCGGCCAGAGCGCCTCGAGAAGTGCCTGTTGAATGATCACCAGATTATCAATATCCTCTTTGGTTCGTAACCACTTAATATCGGGGTGGCGGCGAATAACACCGGTCGCGGAGCAGGGCGCATCGAGTAGTATTTTGTTGAACGGTTTTTTGTCCCACCAGTCACCGGTCAAAGCGGCATCAGCGGTTATGAGAGTCGCCTTGAGTTGCAAGCGGTTGAGGTTCTCTTTAATCTTTTCAATACGTTTGGCGTCACAGTCGACGGCAACAAGTTCGGAGATAGTGGGTGAAATCTCCAGTAGATGACAGCTTTTACCTCCCGGGGCGGCGCAGGCATCGAGCACCCGTTCTCCTTCTTGAGGCGCAAGCAGCTGTGCAGCTAGTTGGGCAGCTGCATCCTGGACTGAAACTGCACCTTGCTGAAAGTCGGGTAGCTGGTCAATTTCGACCGCTTTTTGTAAGCAAATAGCCTCTCTGGCAAAGGGGTGAAGTGATGCTTCAATATTCTGTTTTTCGAGACTTTCAAGATATGCCTGCGCTGTTGTTTTCTGGCTATTTACTCGCAGTGTCATGCCCGCTTGCAGGTTGTTGTTAGATAGAATTTCTGTCTGCTGTTCGGGCCAGTCATCTTTAATGGCATCGTATAGCCAGAGAGGATGGGCCGTTTGGATATGGGGGATCTTTTCAGCTTCCTGATCAAGCTCTTCGCGATTGCGGAGATAGTTTCGTAAGACAGCATTAATGGTTGCAGCGGCCCAGGATTTCCCGGATTTTTTTGTGGCAGATACCGTCTCAGAGACAGCAGCGTGAGGTTTTACGCGTGTGTAACCAATTTGATAAAGGCCGAGTAGCCCTAAAGCTTGCAGGTCACTGTCTTTTTTTCGGAAGGGCTTCCGAAGAAGCTTTTCAAGCAGGAAGTTTAATTTCTCGTACCAGCGAAGAACGCCGTATGACATGGCCTGAACAAAGGCTCTGTCCTGTGTGGAGAGCGTTGAGGGTAACCCTCTCTCTAGCGCACTATCTAGCGAGCGCCCCTCTGCGATAACACTTTTAATAATGTTTGCAGCAATCAGGCGGCTATTATTGGATTTTACTTTAGCCAAGTGAGACTCCTTGAAGGTTGCGCGCATTCATCAGAGCGCTAGCTGAGATTCTTTTTTTACCAGGAAGTTGTAGCTCAATTAAACTAATAATTCCGTTACCTGTTGCGACCTCGAGCAGCTTGCCGTCTGCACGGGTAATTGTGCCGGCTGGTTTGTTTGTGGTCGACTGAGTGGCTATTGCCTGCCAAATACGAAGCTGTTTTCCATCGAGCAGCGTTTGTGCAACGGGCCATGAGTTGAAGGCACGAACCTTTCGCTCAATTTCGATTGCCGGGAGTGACCAGTCGATGAGGGCCTCTTTTTTATCCAGTTTTGTTGCATAAGTCGTTTCGGTATTATTTTGAGCCGTAGCAGCGATAGAGCCATTCTCGATGCCAGGGAGAGCCTCTAATAGTGCTGTGCTACCCAGTTCGGCAAGACGGTCATGCAGTGTCTCTGCAGTTTCATCGGCGTGGATTGTTATGTCAAGTTTATGCAGCATATCACCGGTATCCAGTCCCTTATCCATCTGCATGATGGTGATTCCGGTTGTTGCATCACCCTCCATAATAGCGCGTTGGATGGGGGCAGCACCGCGCCACCGGGGCAACAGAGAGGCGTGGATATTAATGCAGCCAAGCTCAGGAAGCGCAAGAACTTTTTGCGGCAGGATGAGCCCGTAAGCGGCAACAATCATTAAGTCAGGCTTTAGCACTTCGAGCTGCTCGATTGCCTCTTCCGTTTTAAAGTTTTCTGGTTGAAAAACGGGGATATTACTTTCGGTAGCAACTACTTTAACGGGACTGGGCTGGAGCTTTCGGCCTCGCCCAGCAGGCCTGTCCGGTTGTGTGTATACAGCACAAATCTCATATCCATTTTTAATAAGTGTTGTTAGGCTTGCCGCTGCAAATTCGGGTGTACCAGCAAAAATGATTCTCATTGATTTAATTTAGATGACTGGTGGATGGTTTTTAGACTCTTTGAGGTTTTGTTTGTGTGCTTTTTCCAGCTTTTTCCGAATTCGCTGGCGTTTAAGCGGTGAAAGGTAGTCAACGAATAGTTTTCCGTTCAGATGATCAATTTCATGCTGAATGCAGATGGCGAGAAGTTCGTCAGCGATGAGTTCAAAGGGTTCGCCATCCCTATTCAGTGCGCGAACCTTTACTTTTTCCGCCCGTGTCACTGATTCATATACTTCAGGAACAGAGAGACAACCCTCCTGGGACTCTTCAGTTCCTTCGGTGTAAATTATTTCAGGGTTGACTAGCGCAAGAGGCTCAGTTTTTTCTTCGGAAATATCAATGACAATGATCCGCCTATGGATGTTAACCTGTGTTGCAGCAAGGCCAACACCTGGGGCTTCGTACATGGTTTCAAACATATCATCGATAATACCGAGTACGGTTTCGTCAACAGTTTCAACCGGGGCCGCTTTTTTTCTTAATCGGTCGTCAGGAAATTCCAGTATTTCTAATAATGCCATTTTTTCAAAATTAAAATGAGTGATCGGTCACGAAAGTCTACCTGATTTCATTTTGACTTTGAACGATGCAGTTTTTGAACTAGACTTTACGGATAGATCACAAGAAAAGGGAATCGTTATGATTTTTCGCAAGATTGCGGGTGTTTGTCTGGGCTTAATTGTCAGTGTTTCGGTGCTAGCGGATGAAGTTGTGCTAAAAGCATCTCATCCTGATCGTTATGTGGTTGTGAAAGGCGATACGCTTTGGGATATCTCGGATCGATTTTTGAGGGATGCATGGCGCTGGCCTGACATTTGGGAAGTTAATCAGCAGATTGAAAATCCGCACCTAATTTATCCGGGTGACTTGCTGGAGCTGACTTATGTTGATGGAAAACCACGCTTGCGTTTGCACAGAGGAAGCCGTGACCTGAAGCTATCCCCACGAGTACGTGCGACACCTATTGGACAGGCGATTCCGACAATCCCAACCGATGCGATTAAGCAGTTTTTGACCAAGCCGCGTGTTGTTGGTGTGAATGAGCTTCAATTGGCACCTTACGTCGTTGGAATAGCCGATGAACATGTGCTTGGTGGGGTGGGCGATCGTGTCTACGTTCGTAGCATTGGAGAAAGAAGTCAAAAAGGTTACACCATATTTCGCCCGGGCGGAGCTTATGAAGATGGGCAAACGGGTGAGGTTTTAGGCTTTGAGGCGATTTATATAGCCGACACAGCATTGGAGCGTACGGGTGACCCAGCGACACTTTTGCTGACTAAGACAGCGCAGGAAGTGACCGCAGGGGACAGATTGTTGCCAATTTCTGAGGAAATTATCGAGCAGGGGTTTATGCCTCATACCGCTGCAGATCCCATTGAAGGACGGATTATTTCTGTTTTCGGTGGTGTTTCGCAGATTGGTCAATATCAGGTTATTGTTATTGATCGTGGGATTGTGGATGGTGTTGAGGTCGGTCATGTCTTTGATATTTTGCAACGTGGAGCTGTTGTTCGCGACATGGTTAGTACTTCAGCGGGTGGCGCCGGTGGAACAGTCAAACTGCCAAATGAAAAGGCGGGCCTGATGATGGTTTTCCGTGCATTTGAT
>QNFJ01000195.1 GCA_003646305.1 Gammaproteobacteria bacterium
CTTATGAATTGTTGAGCAAGACCACCGATTTATCAAACGGATAATTCGCCCCATGCTCGGTTTCAAATCCTTCTGGTCTGCACAGGCGACTTCAATGGCGTTATGCAGAGCATGGAGAAGAGAGGTGGCGTATGTGCATAACATGGCACTGAGCCCCGCAAACACCTGTTTTATGCACGTAGGAGCACTTCAGGGCCTCACCTGATACTTATCCACATATGCGCATAATTCGTCCGGATCATTATGGTCATTTGCCCCGGCCGGGGAAAATCTCCGGCCCCAAGGCCGGGGCTATTTATCCATAATCCGTGTTATGCGAATATGTTGTCCATCTGGAGAAGCAATGTTACCGATCGGTGAATGGGCTCACTGAAAAAAGCCCCTTCCGGGGCCGTAATTAAAATGGTGTATTATTTATTGTAGTGCTTAGCCAGTAGCCAATATTTGTATTAGTTTTCCTGACCCAATCGATAGCCAAATCTGCCATATTCAACACCATCTCATCATCTCGGTTGTTTCCGTTATATACCCAAGAATATATATCCTGAGTTTGTTTTACTTGTTTTTTGACTTTATCACTTATTTCAATTCGTAAAGTATCCATTGAGTGCCCTCCTGAGCGTCGTCTTGTGGACGTCAGGGGCGTTTTCTTGTCTGTGGCAGGTTGTGTCAAGGGCGAGGCTTCATCCGCTCTGTATACCCTTGAGACGTTCTGACACAGACAATAAAATGACCAGTCCTCATGACATAGCGTCCTCCAGACTGCTCGGGCTGGTTTGTTCTTCTTTTCTGGGTTTTCAGGCGTTAACTCAGCGGCCGCTTAGTGCCAGCTGTCGGCCTGGAAGTGTTTGTTAACTTTATGGATCAAATTCAACTTTTGTGCGTCTTTTCGCACAAAAAGTGAAAAAAAATGAAGATCCGCAAGATGGCCTTGTTAAGGTACATATTACTTGGCTTCCTTGACCAATTGAACCACCGTATCAATAACCTCTTTACTACCAGCAAACAACAAACCAGTTACGATCACAAGCGGTGCAAAAGCTATAATCCGACCCCATCGAGTTTTACATGAACGAGCCCAAGAGTGATAGGGTTCAATTCGTATTGACACGAAAAACATAAGGAAATATATAGTTAGCAAGACAAGAGATATAACCTCAAATGCCTTTAGTATTGTGCTATTAGTTTTATCAGCAAGGTAGGATATGCCTCCTATTGCGAACATCCAGCCAACCCACCTAAACCAAGCAGTTGCTGCTTTTTCAGAAACCTCTTGGATCTCATGAGACCACTCTAGCTCAGTTCTTTTTTTGCTTAAGTCTATAATCCTATCTTTTTCGGTTTTTTCTTCCATAGCTACCTGAAACCTTAACGCCTCAAACACCGGCTTGGTGAAGTTGGCGGCTTTTTTGGAACAAAAAAGGTGACAGCTTTACCAAGTCCGTGTGCTTTGACTTGTTATGCGATTTACCCATTAGCTTAATATTTCCTGTTTGGCACTGACAATTAACTTTGCAACACTAATGTCGTGCTCATTGTTGTCTGCTGCACTCAATCCGATATTCTGACGAATAGTTGATGTGAGTGTGGCTGCGATTTTTATGTGGTCACAGCCCTCTATAGCAAGACGGAATATGTGAGGTACGTAGCTATCGTACTCATCATCCCACTCGCTATCTTCTTCGTAGACTCCGATAGGGTCCCAATTTTTCCAGAGGATTTTGGATATCCTATTCCAGAGCTCTTTCTCCTTTGCGTTTAGTTTCTTCTTCATACTCGATTACGCATAACAGCTTATTAATGAGAATTTTTCTCATGAAAAACCGGGTTCAGGGATTTCACGAGAGTCCGCTTTGAGTAAATGGCAGGCACTCAGTTTACTGTAGGACAGGGTAAGTAATACTGTCCTTTTGTAACATTTTTGTTACATGGCTTTGATTTTCTTTTGGTTATTTATTGGCCAATTCTTCGGTGCGTCCGGTTGATCTGTTCAGACCGAGCGGGGCATTTGTTGCGTTGTCCATCATTCCTTGCATGCTGACAGCAATGCAGTATTTGTCTATCACATCCAGCAGCGTGTTTTTTTCTTGATCTGGGAGCGTTTGAGCGCGTTCTAGGGCCATTGTCATACGTCCATCGAGGTTCGTATCCCCTACGTCACTGAGAAGGGCATTTGGGCTGCACTCCAGTGCGTTGATGATGCTGTATATGGTTTTTAGCTTCGGATCGGCTTTATTGAGTTCGATTTTCGATAATTGGCCAGTCATGATCCCAGATGCCTCAGCTAATTCACCTTGAGTCCATTGCTTATCCCTTCTTAGACGCTTTAAATTTTCGCCTATAGCCACTTTTTTATCCTCAATTAGGTCTTGCGGAATCAATTGTAACTCCTTATATTCGTTGTTATGGATTTTACTGATTCTACAGAACTAGTTAATTTGTGCTATAGGGCTATTGACGGCTTTTTTGTGCTTCTAGGCGGAAAGTCTAGTAATACCCGCCTTAGTACCATTTTGGTCACTTTTTGGGGGTTTGGGCGGTGATTGACTGGGTTACTGTCGTCATTCCTTTTACTCATTCTCCGATTGATTCTGGCTCTGTTATTAAGATTCTCCCAGGTGGGGAGGTTGACTGGCGTTCACCATGTCGCCAGTCAGTACCCGGAAGCTTTGATAAGAATGTTTCTGTTAGAAGTATGGGCGGTGATGGCCATGGCGTGGCTACCAGTCTTTGGATTGATGGCAATCCTTCGAAGTTCTTACAGGGGCACAATATATTTGGAAGTGATGATTTGCTTTCACTTGTATATGACATGCTGATAAAGGTTTGTCGATCGCTGGGTATCATGCCGAAATTATCAGAGTTGCGAATGGTGAAGGAGGGCGGTTATGAAATAAGTCGAGTTGACATTAATTATTCATATGAGCTTCCCAATAGGAAGGATGTTTTGGCCTGGCTGCGTGCAGCTGAGTATAAATCGAAAACTAGGCATGGCCGTTCTGCAATGTCTGGTGGCACTCTTTATTGGGGTAAAAAATCGACTTGGTGGACACTAAAAGCATATAGCAAAGGGGAGGAAATAGCGGCAGGGAAAAAGCATAAATTGCCCGATGAATTATTGGCTACACCGCTAACTGATTGGGCAGATAATAAATTGCGAGTTGAGCTTACCTTGAGGGGTAAAGAATTTATTCGGTTAGGTGTAGAAAAAGCGAAAGATCTGACAATGGATCGTATTAAATCATTGTATAGCCTTTATGTAAGGAGAATTGAAATGACTGACCAAATTGCATTGAGTTGTGAAAAGCAGATGGAGCTTCCAAGGCGCCTGCGTTCAACATATATCCTTTGGAAGAATGGTGAGGATTTGCGTTCAGTGCTTCCTCGAAATACGTTTTATCGTCATCGTCGTGAGCTACTGGAAAATGGCATCGACATTACTTTAAGTCAGGAATCTATAGATGTTAGTAATGTCGTTCCGCTGATTCGAATTCTTGAAGCAAAGCCAGTTTCAATTCCTGACTGGGCATTTGACAGGGGTTTAATTCATTCGTCTGCGAGGGCTTAGCCATGCTCTTGATTGTCGGCGAAGTTCGTAAAGTTCTGGACAATGAATATAAGAATAAAAATGGTGAGCTGGTCAAACAAGCAATTCTTGTTATCGAGCCTGTTGATGGCCGCCAGAATTATGAAGTCTTTTTAAATTCTAGCCAGATAGATGCCGGCACTGCTGATACCTGGTCAAAGCTCATTGGCCAGAATGCATCTGTTGCTGTTTCGTTGTTCGTCAATCACCAGTACAAGTTTTACAAATATAATGCGCTGGGCACTGGCCGGCCGCTGAAACCTTTTAAGGGGTAGTCATATGCGAAGTGAAGAGTTTAATGAAGCAACACATAATGTCTTGGAAGCTAAATTTGCATTGGATCAGGTGGGCGAATTTATAACAGATGAACCACCCGGTTTGATTGTGAAGATGATTGCTGAAAAAACTGGTCAGCGTGTCGTTGAATATATGTGTTTGGTCGAGCGTCTTTTAGCTGAATATGAAAGTAATCTTGATAAGCCAGATGTCGGCCAGCAGCTGGGCATAGTTGGTGATGGATGATAATCAACGATTTGCCAGCCAGCGCTTGTGGTACTGCGCCGCAGGTGCAGCACCACAAGCTCTGTCTGTGCTTGAGGTATTTAGCTTTCACACAGCAGTATTTCTAGCTGTCTATCGACAGCAGTTTTATCGGTATAAATCTATAAAACACCCTTAAAACCAGCATATCCACGATTGCATAATCTTATCCACATATGCGCATAATGTATATTATGTTAAATAGAGTATTTAGGCACATAGTTACCCACAAGGCGTAAACAATAGCCGTGGCGATTTCTTCACCGCCCTACTCGATTCGCAGATTAA
>QNFJ01000196.1 GCA_003646305.1 Gammaproteobacteria bacterium
GCATAGTAGGCACTAACACCAATAAAGGCAGAAATAACATGCCCACCCACAATAGGCCAGGGGTGCGATACGGTGCTATGAGGAATACCAAATATCAATACGGCCGATGCCCCCGTAGAGGCCAAAACCATCGGCATATCGTCGGCCTTAAGAATATTATTGCTAAAAAATGAAGCGAGCAACATCGCTATAAATGCACCAATAACCGAGATAAAAATCTCTTTATTGGACATGGTTCTCATTGCCATAATAGGTAAACCCAATCTTCGAAATAAAATTCAGTAGCGTGAGAGAAGGAGATTATCACGACATCCATCTATTTCAATGATCTACTACCTAAAACCAGACAAGATGTATCATCCCGCGTACAAAAAGTCCTAATAAAGCCCCTTGTATTGCCACTTTCGCAACATAACGTAATTTTTGTGCCGCAGCCAGAATAACCGAAACACCGACGATATCCAGCGGGTTAATCACAAACCCAGCCATACGATTAAGGTCAATAACCGTCAGCTGACCCTGATTCATAAGATCAACGATCACACCCATAAAAGCGGTGCCCCCTGCAATAAATTTGGTCACGATAGGTAAAACAGCAACCTCAGGTAAACCGACAAGTGAAAGCAAAGGCGCCAGCACAAAAGAAAATAGCTCCATCGCCCCTGTTTCACGAAGAGCCGTTACAAGACAGATTGCCAGAATCAGCATTGGGATTGCGTTAATCGCAAGTTTCAACCCCTCTTGCCCACCATCTGCCAGCAGTTGTATTGCGCTTTTATCGCTATTTCCCAGTGAAGCCTCAACAGTCCCATCCACAATCTTTTCTTCCTGCCAGTCATTCCTGTTAGCCAATACATGATAGGTAAATGCTGCGGCAGATAAGCCACCAATCAGAGAACTAATCAGAACGACCGGTAGATTAAGTCCAACCGTTACCATCGGAAAAATCACATTCGCCTGGGACATGGTCAGAACCATCGCCAATGTTGCTGCAATATGACGCAGTGAGGTGCCATTTTTAGCCATAATAACGAAGGTTGCCATCGGAGCCGAAAAACTCACAAACAGTAATTTAAGCATGGCAAACAGACTCAGGCCTGGCAGGCCAAAAATCCTTACAAACGGCGCTAGGTGGTTAGCAACCCAGGCAAGTAGCCCTTTAGCTTCAAGCAACTTCATCAAAGCCAGCATCACCACCATAATTGGCAGTAAGGTATAGAGGGCGATATCCAGTGCCGTACGGCCAGATTCAAGAATAATATTGATGATATGTTCCACGACTAAGCTTTTGAACAGGTAGCCGGGCTACGCTGCCTTATTCTCCTCAATCTCGCAGAAAATCTGGCAAATCCAGCCAGACAAAGCCTCTTGAGTCTCTTCCGGTTTCTGCTGATTACTGAGTTTTTTGCAGAGTTTATCCAGTTGTTTTCGCGGCTCAGGGGGTAATGTGGACAGCCAGTTAGATGATGCCTCTTGCTGAAGCTGCAGCTCATCTCTCTGTGCATGTGGCCTCCCGGCAATTAACTTTTGATGGTAAATCGCTCGCCCGAGCAAGACGTAAGGAAAGTTGCGATTTGTAACCGGACCAAAGCTAAGCAGCTTACCCCCCAGCGGCAAAATACCCGATATTTTTTGTTTTGCAATTTTATCGGCCATTAACCAAACACCTGCACCACTTAGGAAACCACCCGTTGCTGCGCCCAGTAGTAATGAGGTTCCACCAGCCACCGCATCCACAGCCAGCCCCGCTGAGGCACCTGCTGCCATGCTAATGGCCGTCAACTGAACCTTATCAAGCCCCCAGAAGTACCAGTCTTTCATCGCAAACAAATCGCCGCCTAGCAACTCAAAAGTAGTTTCCTCGCTTTTTAAATGATGGTGTTGATAGCTTTTCTGCACCTGCTGGCGGCCCTTTTTCTCCAGTTTTCGTAGCGCATTAAGAAAGTTCTCTTTCATAACCGACTCGTAACTGTGGGGGTTTGACTCGCTGCCTATCTTCTTCTCTTCAACGTACCCGCACATTTCCACAACCATCTTTGCGATGATCCGTGCAGCCTGCCGATGCTGCTGCTCACGCATCTTAGCCAGGCTATTCACCGCCTGCTGTAACGGCTGTCGCCATGCTTCGTGCAGCTGTCCAAAAGCATTAAGAATATCAATTCTTTTGTGAAATTCGACCGTCATCGCATTAAACAGACGGGTGATTTTAAAGTACTGGTTTAGCGCTGTTCGCCACTCTTCAACATATTCGCTATGATCAATCGGATTAATCAGCGCCATACTCGGCTGCCCTGTCCAGCGCAAGATTTCCATTTCTGCTTCGTACTCTTCCCCATAAGGTCGAGAGCCATCCACCACGTAGATAATACCTGCCCCTTCAATAATGGGTGTTAACAACTCGCACTCATCAATAAACTTTCCTGAATCTTTCCAGGTTTCCACAAAACGCTTAACCACCGCCGGGCGATCGCGGACTTTTTCCGCCTCATTCTGCATCCAGGCCAGCGCTTTACGCGCCCGCTGAAAGCCGGGGGTATCGATCAGTTCGTACATCAACTGACCATCTACTTTCATTGGAAAGGACTGGCTCTGCTTGGTTGTTCCCGAAGTTCGCGCAATGGCGACCGAATCATCTAGAGAGAGGGTCGCAACAATGCTCGACTTTCCTTTATTTGGGTGACCCACCACTGCAAATTGAGGTGCATTACTCATCATCACTCCCTGGCCTAAGTGGCATCACCGAGAGCCATGGATCAACCAGATTTTTGGAAAATCGTTGCCACTCTTCGATATCCCGCGGGTCTGGTTGCGTAAGTTTGCCTGACTTGATTGCAGCCGGCAGCAGGCGAACCGCCAATTCTGGAGAGGTTGCCGCTCGCAAATCTTCTATAAAGTCGGCCAGCTCACCCAATGGTGGCTCCCAGGATTTCACCAGAATCCCGACTGGCACTTTAGCCCCTGTTTTTGCAATTGTTTGAATTACCCGAGCATCCTCATCGAGCTGGCAGTTTGTCCCGGCCTCGTAGGTTTCTTTTATGGAAAATCGGCCTGCCTGCTGAAGTTCAATCAGAAATGGTTTTTCAGCCAGCTCAAAATTGCTCCAGTTAATCAGCATAATCGGTGCATTCGAGAAATCACGTTGGCTTATTTCCAAATTTTTCAACGCGATAGACGGCTCTTGAACCACTGCATCCACCCCACCCGCCTGTGTTTCGATAATTGCTGAATTGAGTCGGTCAAATAACGCCTGCCGCCCGGGATAATAATGAATCGTTCTCAAAATCGCACGACGCAGCTTATAGCGACAAAAAAACATTAAAAGCAAGCGCGGCAACAATCCGTAAAAGAACAGGCAAAGCATTAGAAAACCCCACCACTGCCCCAGTAGCTCTGGCTGAAGTGTGGTTGTCACCACTTCCTGAAGGCGAAAATAACGGCTTGCCTCGACCAGTGACAGAGACGGAACCTCTGCTGGCAACCAACCCTGCCAGGGCCATGACAAAAAGTTAGTCAGCTGCAAGACTGCTTGAGGCTCAACAGTTAGCGTGGTGCTCCAGCCAAAGGCGATATCCTTAACGGCAATCAGCACAAACAGAGTGACCAGTGCCCCGCTATTAAAAGCAACACCAAATAGCTGCGACCAGCCAAATAGCTGCCACTTCCCAACATGGCTAAAAATCTTTTGATGACGCCCTAGCAATTGGCCGATGGCAACTCGCTCCGTTTCTGGGGCAAGCCGTAAAAAGAGCCGCTGCAGTCGCCCCGGACTAAACCATTGCAACATCTGCTGTGGACTAGATGAGCCAGGCAACATAGCGAGAACCGTCAACAAAACAAAAAGCTGTTGTAGCACCACAAGGATAACCAGCAACCAAACCAGATCGACTCGACCCGCACCATCATATTGAAATAGCCCTGCAACGGTCAGACAGCCGAGTAAAAAACCCAGCAGAATCATTCCAAAACTGACCAGACGATGGCCCGACTCAATCTGGCTTAACAGCGCTTTATCATCCGCTGTAGCAAGACTCGATAACCAACACTCTAGCTGGCTATCTGCCCCCCTTTTCTCAGCTAATTCAAGGCCAATCTGCCGGTCTCGCCTATGCAGTTCCATATCGGCTATTTCACTATCTCGCGACATTTGTCGCTGTAGCTGAAAGAGCTTTTGAAGAGGAGAAAAAGACAAAATTGAGCTGCTCAAATTTTGGGCTTATGTTGCATCAGACGCTTATCCAAATCCTCTTTAACTGCTTGCTTAAAGGGCAACTCGTCACTAACAGGCAGGCTCTTCATATAGTCCTCGAGATCCAGTTTTTCGAAATTAATGGCTATTTTCTTAAACACCCTGGGAATCTTATCCCCCGGCGCCTGCACGTGATGAAGCCCACCACTATAGGCAATAACAA
>QNFJ01000197.1 GCA_003646305.1 Gammaproteobacteria bacterium
CCTTGCTCTTTAAATAGCTCAGACTGTTCCTGCATCCCTTTTTCGATGGCTACATCGGTATCAAGTCCTTTTTCAGCCGCATAATCGCGAACATCCTGACTGATCTTCATTGAGCAGAAGTGAGGGCCACACATTGAGCAAAAATGCGCCACTTTACCTGATGCTTTAGGGAGTGTTTCATCGTGGTATTCGCGTGCTCTTTCGGGATCAAGGCTCAAGTTAAACTGATCTTCCCAGCGGAATTCAAAGCGGGCTTTCGAGAGTGCATTGTCACGAATTTGGGAGCCGGGGTGCCCCTTCGCTAAATCGGCCGCATGAGCGGCAATTTTGTAGGTGATAATGCCTTCGCGTACATCTTCTTTATTGGGCAGCCCAAGATGCTCTTTGGGGGTTACGTAGCAGAGCATCGCGCAGCCGTACCAGCCGATATTGGCCGCACCAATGGCAGAGGTGATGTGATCGTATCCTGGAGCGATGTCGGTGGTAAGAGGCCCAAGGGTGTAAAAGGGCGCTTCCGCACAATTATCGAGCTGTTTGGTCATGTTCTCTCGAATCATCTGCAAAGGAACATGCCCTGGCCCTTCAATCATAGTTTGGATATCGTGCTTCCAGGCTATTTGAGTCAGCTCCCCCAGTGTTTCTAGCTCACCAAATTGAGCGGCATCGTTGGCATCAGCGATCGAGCCTGGGCGCAGTCCATCTCCAAGAGAAAAAGAGACATCATAGGCCTTCATGATTTCGCAAATCTCTTCAAAGCGGGTATAGAGAAAGCTTTCTGTATGATGCGCAAGACACCATTTCGCCATAATTGAACCGCCGCGTGAGACGATGCCTGTTAACCGCTTTGCAGTCAGAGGGACGTGGTGTAGGCGAATACCGGCATGAATGGTGAAGTAGTCGACGCCCTGTTCGGCCTGTTCGATTAAAGTGTCACGGAAAATCTCCCACGTTAGCTCTTCGGCCTTACCATCGACTTTCTCCAGCGCCTGATAGATAGGGACTGTGCCGATGGGGACGGGAGAATTACGTAGAATCCATTCGCGCGTTTCGTGGATATTTTTGCCAGTTGAAAGATCCATAATCGTGTCGGAACCCCAGCGGATACCCCAAATCATTTTTTCAACTTCTTCTTCTATTGAAGAACCTAGCGCAGAGTTGCCCAGGTTACCATTGATTTTGACCAGAAAATTACGGCCAATAATCATCGGTTCGACTTCAGGATGGTTGATGTTTGAGGGGATAATGGCTCGCCCCAGTGCAATCTCATCACGGACAAACTCAGGCGTGATAATGCGCGGTGTGGCTGCACCAAAAGAGTGGCCGGGATGCTGCTTTATCAGTGCTTGTGATGCCTCAAACTTCTGGTTTTCGCGAATCGCGATATATTCCATCTCAGGGGTGATGATGCCTTTTCGAGCGTAATGCATCTGTGACACATTATGGCCGCTCCTAGCAACACGCGGTTTGTGGATATGCTCAAAACGCAATGCTGCCAAAGAGTCATCATCAAGACGGTGCTGCCCATAAGTGGAGCTGGGGCCATCTAATTGAATTGTGTCATTGCGCTCTTCAATCCAGCGGCTGCGAACTGAGGGAAGTCCTTTTTGTAGGTCAATACTTGCCGAGGGGTCGGTGTATGGGCCGGAAGTATCGTAAACATAAACGGGCGCATTCTTTTCGCTACCAAAACTGGCATCGGTATCGGCAAGGGAGATCTTACGCATTGGTACTCTGATGTCATCTCGACTACCTTGAATAAAGACCTTTTCGGAGCCGGGGAAAGGCTTAATAGCGGCTTTGCCGACAGAATCGGTTTTTTTAAGGAACTCTTCAGGAATTGCGCTCATGTTGGACTATCCAGGTTGTGGGATGTAAGCGCAGAATCGACTTTCCTGCGCTGGTATTAACCATATTCAGGTTCAAAGGGTCTTTCTCAGCCGAAGGTCAGAAACTGTTCGGCACCCCTAGTCGTGGATGCATAAGTTAATGTAAATAACGTTTTTTTTCAACTGTATGTATGAGACTGTCCATATGTTGCGCATTGTGTTGCTAGCACTCAATGGGGAGTTTTCTCTATTCGGTTTGATGAGAATGATAAGTTGATTGGCTTAAAACGGCTTTAGCTTAACTATTGAATCGCCCGTGTGATACTAAACGCTCCTCGAATATCACCTGGCTTGTAGTTGCGAGCCAGGTCGTTGGGATAAAGTTGATCAAGCCTTCTTGATAGATCAGGTGCGATATTTTCTCCGTGACAAACTAAACAGAGTGATTTCGTTGGAATGGCTTTCATATAACGAAACTGAGACTGGCCATTGTTTGAGATCACTTCGGCGTGATCAATTTCACTAATGGGTTCGCCTGCCTCTTTACGCTTCTCAAAAGAGGTTAAAACAGCCACTTCCCATGGCTCAGGACTGTTTTTAGCATTTCTGGGCTTTAATGATGTGCGAGAAATTTCCCAGCCCAGTTTCTTGGAGTTGTTTCTAGAAATCTCTTCAGCCACCGTGTTGCAGATATTCACTGCCTCAAGCGGACCACCCTTTTTCATGCCCGCCATGAGCTCACTTTTAAGCTGGCCAGCAAAGGCTTTAATTGCTTGTTTGCTTTCATCAATCATCTGTTGCTCGTTGGCTGCATGAGCGCTTGAGGTGATCAGCAGAGATAAAAGTACCAATAACGGATATTTCATAAGAGGCTACTTATTTAGTGATGAATGGCTGGATTATCATTGAACTTATCAGGGTTGTCTAGCTGTCACGTATCTGAAAGTATGTCTTACCATTACGGTGGGCGGGACCTTTGCTTACAGGGGTGTAAGTAATTGGCGTGAGCAAGGAGTGGAAGTCTTAGTCTTGCCAGGAATGGGGTAGAGTGAGGGTCAGATCAATATCTCACCACAGAGAAAGTCATTTTCAAGGATCATGGAAAAGCAGGGTCATATATGACCCTGTTTCTTCTATGGCTTTAAAACGCCTAATCAGTTGTTTTTTGGGATTAACCCACCGGTTGCACTTGGTACTTGAATTCACGGACTATTGTGGCGATGATCGAGAATATGCATCCTATCGTCTATAATTTCCTGCCGTATTACATTGCAATAGCGACTTTAAAAAATTAATCATTATGAATAAAAAAATAATTACGATTTATTTGACTGTTGCGATAACTTTTATCGTACTGGGTTGCTCTAATGAAACGGCTCAACAGGGGGATAATGGACGTCCAGCAGAAATTGAGCAATTAGTACTAAAAGTAGCAGGCTATGACCTTGACCGCTTAAAAGGAATATTTACAGGTAAGACAACTATTGATAACTTCAAATTAGAATTTCACAAGATTGGAATTGGAGATGCAAACACTGCTGCTTTTAGTGGTGCAGGGACCTATGATGTTACAGAAATAGGATTGCATCCATACATGTTAGCTTATGCTAATGAAAACTTTAGGGATTACACACTTATTCCAGTATTTCCTATAAGAGCATTTAGGCATAAAAGTATTTATGTACGTAGTGATAAAGGAATCTTATCTCCCTCAGATTTAAAAGGTAGAACAATTGGCACCCCAGGGTTCTCATCAACCTCACTTACTTGGATAAGAGGTATATTAAGCGATGAATATGGCGTTAAACCACAAGATATTAACTGGGTAATTTCAAATAAAGACTCCTCGTCAAAAGAAGCAGGAACTATATCAAAGCAGGAACAAGTTATTCCGAATAACTTAAATGTTACTATAGGCCCCGTAGGTAAAGATGATTCAGAGCTTTTGCTTTCCGGCGAGGTAGATGCCTTATTCCATGCTGCGGAACCAAAGGCATTTATACACGGCAACCCTTTGGTTGAGAGGCTTTTTTCCGACACAAAACAAACAGAAAGGGCATATTTCAAAAAAACAGGTATTTTTCCAATCATGCACGCCGTAGCAATAAAAAAGGAATTGGTTGATAAATATCCTTGGCTTCCTAAAGCAGTATTTAGTGCATATTCTACGGCGAAATCAGAACATTTTATGGAGCTGAAAAAAGTTGGTTGGGCCTATTCTTCCTTGCCATGGTTTGCTCAGGAATTTGAAGAGACAATAAAACTTATGGGTGATAATTACTGGCCATATGGCATAGAAGAAAATCGTAAAACTCTTGAAACTTTATTTCGATACTCATACGAGCAGGGGTTATCAAATAAGCAACTCACTATCGAAGAACTATTTCATCATTCAACCCTAAGATTAACAGAATAAAAAATCAGGGTCAGAGGAAACAGGAAAATTAGAGGGAAAATTAGTCGGCCCTGAATAACTCACAACCCATTGAAATTATTTGTTAAAATAGCTTCTCTAGATTGTATTTCTCCCCGCTTTTGATTCACTGAATTAAAAACCTTGCAGAAAAGGGCACAAATGAA
>QNFJ01000198.1 GCA_003646305.1 Gammaproteobacteria bacterium
CACCAACAATCTTTGCAATATCAGCTCTCTTTTGATCTTGCTCGAACAGTCGAATGGCTAAGTCCCGATTATATTGCTGAACTTCAGATGTAAGCTTGCGTGCGTCGATTCTTTTCATTCATGAATTATACAGCATTAATCACCTATTTGCCCACCTGGTTAATAGTTTTAGCATCGCTGGTTGTGATGTTTTGGTTTCTTTAAGCAATATGGTTTTCTCAAATTCAGTTGTCGCTCCTGCCGCTAGAGCAGTGTGGCTTTTTTCAGAGCTTTCATTATCTTTTTTAGCGTGGCATTATTTCTTTGCACTTTCGATAAGTTGTAGCGCAAATAATCTGCCTGATAGCAGATTTTATGTTAATAGGAAAGGTGGTGCAGGGAGTGATTCTGCTGCTTTTAAGGATGAAATATTAATCTTTTCTGATGTTTCTGAGGCACTATAAATTATGGGTCAATGACCACTCCAGAAGGGTGTCTAAGGTGTGTTTATTGTTTATATATTTAATGATTTTTTCAAGCAAATAATAATTTTTCTTGCAAGGTAAGCGAGGTTAAGTATGAAAATTAAGGATGATAATGTTGTCGATTTCATTCGCTTTGCTTTTCGGCTTATTATTTTTTCAATTATAGGTGTTTATGTTTTATTTATTAATCCATTTGGGATTTCAGATAAAACTGATGAGGCGACTCAAAATGCCTTTTACAGAATAATATCTCCAAACTATGAAATTAGTGCAAGAGAAAATATAGTTGTTGTTCTTATTGATAGTTTTGTTATAGAAAACCTACACAACTATTCTATAATTGGAGCAAATGAATGGCCGCTCCTATATTCAGATCATGCCTATCTCCTCAGTCATATTTCACGATATTCTCCGCGAGCTATATTTGTAGATATATATTTTAAGAAGGAACGTTCAACGGACGGCTCCTTCCCTGACTTTATTCGGAAGCTCGAGCGGTTAAAGTCTAAATATTCGACTCAATTCCTCTTTGCTGGAGGAACAGACAAAGAGTCTTTTTCTGAGATGCAAAATAGTCTTGATAGCCATTTTGGCCTAACAGTTAATGGGTGGGCGGGGCATGGGCATGATTATCTATTGAAGGGAGATATATCAGGTAAGCCAACCGTTGCATTGGCTCTTTATGAGCGTGCTTGCTTGTCTGGAAAGCCGCTATCAGGTTGTGATAAGGATTTTCTTGATAGCACATCTGTACACGCTGGTGATACGCTCTCAGTACGCTGGGGAAGCACTCCTGCTCCTGATCCATTGCCAGAGTTTGTCTCACCAGAATATGTCTGCTCAAGCGGAAGCCGTGGGTCTATGGGGATGATGTTGGTAGAGATGGGTTGGAGATTTGCACAAGGTCTTTTTAAGGGCCTTTATGGTAGTGAATCTACAGAGCTAGAAAAGTGCGGGTTCCACAGCATCTTATATATGGATGATCTTGTTCTTGTAAATAAAAATGGTTCAAAGGGGCAAAAAGAAAAGCTAGCAAAGCTCCTGGGTGATAATGTTGTAATTTATGGTATGAGTCTTAAGGGGCTTGATGATAACTTTATCTCTCCGGTACACGGTAAATTACCTGGTGTAATGCTGCATGCAATGGCATTGGATAATTTAATGCTATTTGGAGAAGACTATACAAAAGGGTCTGATGACTGGATTGATATGATTAGTATTTATTCATGGTTATTGATGGCTTTTTGTCTGGCATCAGGTATGTATGGATGTGATAGGTGCCTTCTTAGAAAACAGCCAGATAATAAAGATGGCTGTTACTTCCGGGTTGCGGTTTTTACCGCCATTCTTGTAGCTGTTTTCTCGTTGGTTATTTTTTTGCATCTACACTATGCACCCCTTAATGCAATTGGATATGGGGTTTTATTTTTTCTAATTTTTAAATTGGTAGACTCCGATGTTATAAATAGAGCCATTTTATGGTTTCTCCGTAAAAAAAAGTAAGTTAATGTTTATTATATTTGGTAGGAAATAATATGAAAAAAGAAATATTGTTGGCTGCTCTTCTATTTTTATCAAATGGTGCACTTTGGGCTGAAGAGAGGCTGGAGATCGTTGCTTTTGATGACGAGGTGGTCGAAGTCAGAAAGAATGGAAAGGTTATTGAGATGAAGGCCTCAGATATAGGCCCTCTTCCCATTGCTATTTTGTCTAAAGATAAGGTGAATTTTTTAAAGATAAAAGGTAAAGATGGCGGTGAATTATGGGTGTCAGGTAGCTATGTGACAACCAGCAATCTTTCAAAAATCCCTAAAAATTGCAGAAGTACCGTAATTTCTAAAGCGAATGATGAGGTGATGTATGGTGTTCGAGGTGCAGGCGAAAAATGTAAAAAGTAGGCTGGAACGACCTGTTTTTGCACAATTTTTATTGGCTACGATATTTTTTATAAATGGGTGCAGCTCAACACTTTCTGTAAAAGATCAGTTTGGCAGTGTGTTTGGAGAGGAAGATTTAACCAATTTAGATAAACCACTGATCAGCCATCTTGTTATGCAAGAAAACGGTGAGGTATTTGATGAGATGGCATTAAGCCTTGTAGAGAGTGGGTATCAAGAGGATCTTGTAGAAACTCGTTTCGCAGGGGGTAGTCTTGTGGATATCTCGAGTTTAGAAGAATATGCCAATAAAGTGCTTGGACGGCTGATGAAGTCCTGGGCAGGGCGTACGATTCATGCAAAAGTTTTTATTGTCTCGAGGAAGGACTTTGGGGGTATTTCGCGTAAGAATGGTGCCATTGTTATTCCTTTAGGTACTTTCCGCTTGCTGGAAAATGAAGACCAGCTGGCAGCTCTGCTTGCTCATGAGCTTTCACACATTATTTTAGAGCATCATCAGACCGATGTTATTGGATTTCTGGGTAACAAAGCTTTTGATATTGGTGAGCTGTACCTGAATTTGAGTGCAAAGAATGGAAGGGAAGAGGCGGCGTTAAAGGATTATTCTCAGTTAAAAGCGCTCGACTGGGTGGCCCATAGGGCTCTCATTCCTAGCTGGGGGCGAGTTCAAGAGAATGAAGCGGATTTATTAGGCGTTGATTTGATGGTAGGAGCGGGATTTAACGCGGATGCTATGGTGATGTTTCTCAAGCTGGTCGGGGCTAGTGCTCAAGAAAAGCAGGAATATCTAATAAAAAACCCTGTTGTGATCAATAAAAAGGCCGATCAAAGTTTGAGTTTAAATTTTGATGCTGATTCTTTGGTGAAAGATCTGTTCAGTGTGCTGGATCAAGAGCTTAGCAAAGAACATGCAGAGGCCTCGGTGAGGCAGAAAAAAGTAAGAGGTTATTTGAAAGGCTTTTATGCAGACCGAAAGCGTTCAGATTTTAATGTTAGTGCTTATCATAATGTGCTACGGGCAAGGTCTGTTAGGGGAGTTTTGGCTAAATATGAAAGTGCTTATTCTGCCGATGAGCTATTAGTTTCGGGTGCTGATTCCTCTGTAAAAGGGCTGAATAGGGCATCTAGGTTAGGTTTGAAATCTGTTAGTGGTAAGACTAAGTACGACAGTCATAACCGCTTGCTCATGTATGAAATTCGTAAGCGTCAAAACAAACAGAAATCTGCGATAAAAAATTTAGAGCTAGCGCTTAAGTCGGGTGAGGCAACGTATAAAGTCTATTCACTTCTAGAGGCTAATGCTTACGAAAATAAGCAATATAAAGAGAGTCTGAAGTATCTGAGTAAAATGAAGGAGAGTTTTGGAGATAGAGATGATTTAGTCTTGCGATTAATCCGTTCAAAAAAGAGCCTTGGCGAACCAGTTTCTCTGAGCTTAAAGGCGAGGTGCTTATCCATATTTAAATCAAGCGCGATTGCTCAATGCTTGGATTAGGAAATACTTTGTAGTGGTCAACGAAGTTTTGGAGGCACTCTGAACTCGGTATCAATTTTCAATTTGGCCTGCTAGCCATTTAGCCAAGGCATACTATTTTCTGGGAGGAACAGTGTTTTGCATCACTACCAAAGTAGCTTTCTGAGGTCGCACTTGAAGCTGAGTTAGGAAGCTATATTGGTGGGGGTGTAGTACAAAATGGCAAGCTCCAGGAGATAATCAAAGCTAACGGCGGCATGCCAATTTGGTTTGTTCACTCCTTCTCGCGCTGGAAAATAGCAGGAGCGGATTCAACAGCAGAAATCCCTCATACGATTAAAAGTTGGAGCATTCTGTGGCAAGGTCTTTTTTTGGAGAAAATACTCACTGAATTATCACCACTTGTTAGGCATTTAAATCTGGAATAAGCTTACTTTCCAGTTTTGCGATTCGGTCTTTAATGAGAAGTTTTCTTTTTTTTAGCCGGTTGAGTAGAAGCTGGTCTGTGTAACCATCCTGCCCG
>QNFJ01000199.1 GCA_003646305.1 Gammaproteobacteria bacterium
AACTCATCATTCCACAAGGAGGTTATATTTTTTTTATCGGCCATGTTCAAATAGATCTCTTTGACTCACTTAAGCGTAGACCTTTTTGCTAAAAAGGTGCGGTAGGCCAGGAATTTGGAGAGAGATAATGGGGGAAGTCTTAAAGTTTAAGAAACCAAAACTTTCAGATAAATATAAAGGCCGTACGTTATGCCACAGTGGGCTTCATAAGTGGAAGGCCGAAAAGGAAAGTCAGTTTGATGTTAAAAAGGGCAGGCTGGTGACACTGCTTCGTTGTACGCGATGTGGGAAAACTGAGGTTAAGTCGATTTAAGAAGTTATTTTTTCTTTCTCGCCCGAGGGTGACTTTTATCATAAACATCAGCTAGGTGCTGAAAGTCCAGGTGGGTATAGATTTGGGTTGTGCTGATATTGCTGTGGCCGAGTAGCTCCTGTACCGCTCGTAAATCGCTACTCGATTCCAGCAGGTGGCTAGCAAAAGAGTGCCTGAGCATGTGGGGGTGAACGTGTTGAGGCAGCCCCTGTTTTATTTGCCAGCGGCTGAGACGGGCCTGTATTGAGCGGGTCGCGATGCGGCCTCCACGATTACTAACAAAAAGAGCCTTCTCTGCCGATTGAGCGAGTGTGATACGTTCTTTTAGCCATTTCTGTAGTGCCAGAATGGCTTTTTTCCCAATCGGGACGATTCTTGATTTCCCCCCTTTCCCTTTTTCTATTTTGATTGTTCTATCAGATAGGTCGATATCAAACAGGTCAAGTCCAGCCAGTTCACTGAGCCTTAGGCCAGACGAATAAAGGATTTCCCACATGGCAAGATCTCTTTGTTCCAGCGGTGAAGTGGCCTCTCGGTCAAGAAGGCTGGAAATTTGGTCGACATCTAGCGTTTCTGGGAGTGGGCGGGGTTTTTGCGGAGCGCGAAGGTCGCGCGCTGGATTTTGCTCGGCGAGTTGTTGTTTGATTAGAAATTGATAAAAGCTTCGAATGGCCGAAAGCTCCCGTTGGAGGCTGCTACTGCCGATGCCGTTACGGTGGCGCGCTCCAATATGTGTGCGGATCTGCTGTTGACGAAGCTGCTGCCATGACCCAATCGCTTTTTTGTCGCAAAACTCAACTAGTCGGTTGAGGTCTCGGCGGTAGTTGCTGGTTGTGTGTTTGGAGGCGCGCTGCTCGAAATGGAGGTAATCGATAAACCGCGTGAGTTGCTCTGCGGCTGATTTATCCACCTGTCATCCGTGTTATTTATCGGTTAAGCAGCGTGATGAGGCGGCTACTGACAAGTTCACCAATATGATCGAGGAACAGGTTGCCCATGCTGGGGTGGAAGCGGGCCTCCTCAATACTGCCAATCCCTAGAATGCCGTGATATTCACCCAGTTGAAGAGGGATAATAGCGCTAGAGAGCGCCTCTTTGCTGTTCTCGCCAAACAAGAGTTGAGCCTGCGCCTGAAGTGGGTGGCCACACTTTGGCCGGCCAGAAGCGACTATTTTTTCAAAAGACTTGAGGGCATCCTCATTAGGAGAAGTGAAGAGGTCGGCAATACCCGTCAGGTTCTCGGATGGGTCGGCAATAATTTTTAGCGCAACGAAATCTGCCAAAAAGCAGTCCTGAAGCATCGTGGTGAGCACGGCCACCATCTCTTCAATATTTTCAGTTTCAATCAACGCGAGCGTCAGTTGTTGCATTCTTCTGAATAGGCCATCATTTTCTTTGGCGATTTGAATCAGGTTTTCTAGTTGGTGGCTGAGTTTCCTGTTCTTTTCCCGTAAGAGTTCAAGTTGCTTGCTGACCAAGGAGATCGCTTCACCACTTGGGTGTGGAATGGCCATATTCTCAAGCAGGTTGAGATGCTGTGCGAAAAAGTCAGGTCGCTCGTACAACCACTCTTCAACTTGATCAGCTGTTAATACTTCAGGAAGCTCAGTTTTGGGTGATTCTTGTTTCATATCTCAATTATGCCGTCGAAAATGATGGTGGCCGGTCCGCTCATAAAGAGAGGTTGGCCACGTCCCTGCCAGCTTATCATAAGTTGCCCACCAGGAAGGTCGACCTTAACAGGGCTATTCAGCAGTCCACGCTCTATCCCAATAACAGCAGCAGCACATGCGCCACTGCCACAGGCCATTGTTTCCGCTGCGCCTCGCTCATAAACACGCAGTTCGATATGATGCTCTGAAATGACTTTCATAAAACCGATATTGGCCCGTTGTGGGAACATCGGGTGGCACTCTAGCTGAGCGCCTAGCGTCTCAACGGGTGCTTTGGCAATATCTTCAACCTGTAGAACGGCGTGTGGGTTACCGAGAGAAACCGCACCAAACTGGTAATGGCGGCCATCGATCGCTACTTCGTATAGTGGTTTTTCTTGCTCAGAACAGAGAGGGATTTCACCAGGAAGATGGCGTGGAACAGCCATGTTGACAGTGATATCACCATTTTCTTCGTGATGCAGAATCAACAACCCTGCCCCGGTTTCCACTGGAATATCTTTTTGATCAGAAAGCCCTTTTTCGCGAACAAAACGGGCAAAGCAGCGAGCACCATTTCCACATTGAGAAACCTCACCACCATCCGCATTGAAGATGCGGTAGCGAAAATCGGCCTCGACTGATTGCGCGGCCTCGACCAGTAAAAGCTGATCACAACCTATACCAAAATGGCGGTCAGCCATCAAACGAATTTGTGTCTCATTGAGCGAAACCTTCTGGTTGATCGCATCAATAACAACAAAGTCATTGCCGAGCCCGTGCATTTTTGTGAATTTGAGTTTCATCTTTGTTTGCTACCAATCAGGCGAACGTAGTCTTTGTATATACAGCGATTCATGACGACAAACAGTCCATTTTGTTGCGCTCGCAGTGCAGCCTGTTCATCAATTACGCCTTCTTGTAGCCAGACAGCTTTCATTTCCTGACGGATACAATCATCGATCAGGTCGCTGACAAAAGGAGAGGCTCTGAAAACATTAACAAGGTCGATATTGTTTTCGGTTTTGATCTCTTCGAGGCTTTCATAAACAGCTTCACCCAGGATTTCCCCTCCGTCTGGCCTAACCGGAATGATTCGATAGCCAAAGCCCTGCATGATTCGAGAGACCGAATAACTGGTTCTTGCTGGTTTGGGTGAAAGTCCGACAACAGCAATTGTCCTGGCAGTGAGCAGTCGTTCCCGAATTGCTTCATCCGATGGTGGTTTGTAGTGCATATCAGTCGAGCAGCTGCTCGCCTTCCCATAGCTGTTGAAGTGATTCGCGCTTGCGAATCAAAGTCACTTTGTCACCATCAACCATCACCTCTGCGGGACGAGGTCTAGAGTTATAGTTAGAACTCATTGTGAAGCCATAAGCACCCGCGGAGCGGACAGCAAGTAGGTCGCCTTGTTGCAGTGAGAGTTGGCGGTCTTTACCCAGAAAGTCACCTGTTTCACAAACGGGGCCGACGATATCGTAATAGAGCACTTCTCCTTTTCCGTTTTTCTGAACAGGAATGATCTCCTGCCAGGCGTTGTATAGTGCGGGTCTCATCAGGTCATTCATCGCTGCATCAACAATAGCAAAGTTCTTTGACTCGGTTGGTTTTAAGTATTCAACCGTTGTGAGGAGAATGCCTGCATTTCCGGCAATTGCACGGCCCGGTTCAAGGAGGACTTCGTAAGGAACGTCGCCCAGTTTTTGGTAAAGTGCTTCGATATACTCCGCCGGTTCTGGGGGCGTTTCATTTTGATAGCGGATACCCAACCCACCACCAAGGTCAAGGTGCTTGATGGTGATGCCCTCTTTTTTTAATTCTTCAGCGAGTAGCAGAACACGATCCAGCGCATCCAGGAAAGGGGTAATTTCTGTTAGTTGTGAGCCGATGTGACAATCGATCCCGACAATGTTCAGGTTGGGGAGTTGAGCGGCTCTTTTATATTCAGCTATCGCCTGATTGATGTCGATGCCGAATTTATTCTCTTTTAGCCCCGTCGAAATATAGGGGTGAGTTTTCGCATCGACATCGGGGTTTACACGCAGTGAAACGGAGGCAATTTTGCCCAGTTCACCGGCTATTTTATTGAGCCGATCAAATTCTCCCGGCACTTCGACATTAAAGCAGCGGATGCCCGCTTCTAGCGCACGCCGTAGCTCAGACTCTTTTTTGGCAACACCGGAGAAAACAATTTTATCGGCTTTGCCACCGGCAGCGAGTACCCTTTCCAGTTCGCCAACCGAAACAATATCAAAACCAGAACCGAGTCTGGCCAGGATATTGAGAACGGCGAGGTTTGAGTTTGCCTTGACGGCGTAACAGATCAGGTGTGGGCGGTCGCCAAAACCATCATTGAAGGCATGCCAGTGTTTCTCGAGTGTTGAT
>QNFJ01000200.1 GCA_003646305.1 Gammaproteobacteria bacterium
AGCGTTTGATGTTTTCGAAAAAGTTGCCGGGGCAGAGTGGGACACACTATTTTTCTTCTACGGTGTTATTTTAGCGGTAGGCGGCCTTGGATTTATCGGCTACCTCGGCATGGCTTCAGAATTTATCTACGGTGATTTAGGCCCAACAACCGCCAACATCCTCGTGGGACTCATGTCTGCCATCGTTGACAACATCCCCGTGATGTTTGCCGTCTTAACAATGAACCCTGATATGTCACAAGCACAATGGTTGCTCGTGACACTCACAGCGGGTGTCGGCGGTAGCTTGCTATCTGTTGGCTCTGCAGCGGGTGTTGCCCTGATGGGACAGGCTCGTGGCCACTACACCTTCTTTAGCCACTTGAAATGGACACCTGCCATTGCGGTCGGTTACTTCGCCAGTATTTATGTCCACATGCTTATGAGCGGTATCGCTTAAAAGCATTAAAAGCCTGCCCTAGTGACCTAGGGCAGGCTTTTTTTATCTGTACTGTGGAAAAAAATTCCCTTAACATCCCCATTCTTGGTTTTGCCGCCTTCAGCGGCACGGGAAAAACCACGCTTATCACCCATCTTCTTCCACTCTTAAAAAACAAAGGAATCAAGACTGGGCTCATTAAACACAGTCATCATGACTTCGATATAGACCAACCTGGCAAAGACAGCTATCGCCTTAGAAAAGCAGGTGCAAGCCCTGTGATGTTAGTTTCTAAATACCGCCGCGCGATCATCACCGAAAGAGAGGTAATCGGTGAACCAATTCTTGCAAATGAGTTAGCCTACCTAGATCAATCCGACATAGAACTGGTGATTGTTGAAGGCTTTAAACATGAACAGCTTCCAAAAATAGAGCTACACCGGCCTTCTCTAGGCAAGCCCCTTCTTTTTCCAGAAGATCCCGGTATCATCGCCATTGCCTGCGATGAAAAGATCAAAGAGCCGTGCAAAATCCCCATTTTGAATCTCAATGACCCTAAACAAATCAGCCAATTTATTATCGATCACTTCTCACTCACTTATGAATAACTCCGGTTGCGACTGCTGCTCAGATAAATCTGAAAAATTATTACCCCTTGCCGATGCGCTTGAAAAGATCACATCAAGCCTAACAGCCACCCAGGCAACCGAAGTGACTCCTCTTCGCCAATCACTGGGGCGCATACTAGCTGATAACATCCATTCCCCTATCGACATTCCACCCCACCGCAATTCAGCAATGGATGGTTATGCGCTGTGTAGCGGTGAAATAACGGAGCACAATCAAAAACTCCAACTCATCGGCACCTCATGGGCTGGAAAACCTTGGCAAGGTAAGGCAAAACCGGGGCAATGCATCCGCATCTTTACCGGCGCAGTCGTACCCGCTTGTTTTGATACCGTTGTCATGCAGGAGAAGGTCGAGCGAGAAGGTGAAACTATTAGTTTCCCCTTCCCAACCCTTGCCGATAAAAATATCCGCCTACCGGGAGAGGATATTCGCAAAGATGAACAACTCCTAGAAATAGGCAGGCAACTGACACCTGCCGACCTTGGCACAATCGCCTCAATGGGTATTTCTGAAGTTCGAATCAAGCAAAAATTACGTGTCGCCTTCTTCTCAACAGGCGATGAGCTTAGATCAATTGGCGAGTTGCTAAATGAAGGTGATATCTATGACAGCAACCGCTACTCGCTCTACGGAATGTTAAAACGACTCAATATTGAACTACTCGATATGGGTGTTATCCCCGATGAGCGCCGAGCCGTTGAAGCTGCATTCTTAGCTGCCGCAAAAAATGCCGATGCGATTATCACTTCGGGTGGTGTATCTGTAGGTGAGGCTGATTTTGTTACCGAAACGCTCGAAAAGCTCGGGCAGGTTAATCTCTGGAAAATCGCCATGAAGCCGGGTAAACCGCTCGCGTACGGCACAATACAAGAGACAGCCTTCTTTGGATTACCCGGAAACCCTGTCTCTGCAATGGTCACCTTTTATCAAGTTGTCCGACCAGCACTTCTTAAAATGATGGGTGCAGGTGATAAAAAAACATTACGACTTAAACTGCCCTGCAACCAAACAATTAAACGCGCCCCCGGTCGTATAGAGTTCCAAAGAGGGGTTCTCAAACAATCTGATGATGGAGAGCTCTGCGTGACCCCATTAACAGGACAGGGTTCGCATATACTCAGCTCCATGAGTAAAGCCGATTGCTTTATCATCATACCGGCTGAATGTGCCGAGATAGCCGCCGGAGAAGTGGTTGTCGTTGAGCCATTTGACTCGATTATTTAACTAAAACTCAGGTCATATTTTTACGCACCGTCCAGCGTTTATAACCTTTCCTCGCCAAGTGCTGAGCCAACTGCAAGGGCGGCATCCGTAGCCAATGTGAGCGAATAAACAACATCCAGCGTGCCAAGCCCGTCCAACGATCATCACAACTAGGGTGATCCGGTGCCAATGCCCTTAAAAACAACGCATCCATAAGAGCCACCATAACCGTTCCCGGAGAACCCATTTTTGAGCTGTTCAAAATATCATCGGGTACCGGTGTTTTGAGAATTCCGTTTGTATAACGAAGTGCATAGAACAGCGGGCGCTGTAGATTAAGCTCAACAGCTCTTGCCAATAAATTTTCCCAGAAACCCTCTTCTACCAAGAACTCACGCATCAACAAATCCAAATCGGATAAATCGCGCAAGCCATTCTCTAACTCCCCATCGTGAAACAAATGAACCGCGCTGTGCAAAATAAGATCATGCGAGCCGAGAATATAAAGCCCTTCAAACCCTTCAACCTTATCTACCTTTTCCCATATCTTTTCAATATCTGGCTTTAAACAAGCCGTTGGCGGAATAATCGTATGGTGCACATCAAGCGCTGTCCCTCTTTTCATATTTTTTAACGGTGGCAACTCATGCATCCATGTTCGATAGTACTTTTGATCGTACGGGTCAAAGTTGGTACACATCCAGCCGTTATGCACTAATAGAATTTCCACTTCCTCAAGAGACTCTTTGGGCACCAGAATATCGACATCAGAAAAAACCCGTCCTTTCCCAGCATCAACCTCATCGACCACATAAGCGGCCCCTTTTAGTAAACAGACTGGGATCTCTTTTGCCGCTAATACCGACAAAATCTGCTTAACCTCCCACCTGACTGACCGATGATTTGCATTCGCAACACATTTGGCACTCTGTAGGTGGTTTTGCATCCTTTCTGGCAAGCGCAGGAGCAGTTCATCTTCTTCACACAACTTTGACACTCGGCTAAGCAGATTTGCGCTACGTGCTTGCCTCAATAAAAGCTCGCATTTAAAAGAATCTGTGACAGCCTCTGCACGGTTTGGGCTAGATAAAAAGGTAACGAGCATCGATTCAGAAGGCTTCATATCAGCGACTCCAATACCTCTTTTGCCTCATCCAAACTTTGGTAGCTAAAGTCGTAACAATCACAATTCGAAATCAGAGCACTTAACACCTCAAAGCCCTGCAGTCCCAGCACACTATAATTAAAGCTATTCTCGGCCATCTTCAATAGAGCATTAGCTCTATTTAACGGCGTTAAATTAGCATCCTCTCCTTCTTTATATTTTGGGAAAATGATCAATCCTGCTTTACCCGGTTGACCACTCGAATCAACACTCGAGTTCGGTGGTCGCATATGACTGACCGTCCCTTTTGCCGTATCCATAACAGTCTCCCCCATAAAAGCATGGGACGAATAGTTCTGAATAATCTCTATTGATTGATTCTTTAGACTGACGGGGCGGGGAATCGGGAAAATCTCACCCGTTGAGGTTGAAATAAGCGTCATTTCATCAGAAAGCAGACGCCAGCCTTTACAGACCATTCCCGCGCAAAGCGTGCTCTTACCACTGCCTGGTGTGCCCGGCAAAATACAAGTCACCCCATTTCGCTCTATAACGGCTGCATGAATAATCAGATATTGATGCGCATTGTTGGCAACGCACCAATTAAGCCCCCACTCAAACATTGCAAAAGCCTGTTCTTGTGGCAGCGGTTTAAAGGGGATAAAGCCGTCAAAAGAGAAGTTCACCTGTGGACGAAACCAGCGACGCAGAAGCGATGGCGCTGCCAGGGAGATCCGGAAATCGGTAAAATCGGATTCCTTCGTGAGGTCAAAATCGCCATACAATTGCTCAAGGCCATCGGCAACAACTGCCAATGATGAGGTCAACTTAATATTGAAAGGGCCTATACATAAACCCAGCCCTTCAGCAGATAAACGCCCTTTTAATTCTGTTATAGGGAGTGAAGAGACTTTCAACTGGATAGTTTGCTATCGACCACTTCCACCAGCCCAAGCGTCTCAAAGTGAGTAA
>QNFJ01000201.1 GCA_003646305.1 Gammaproteobacteria bacterium
AAGTGCAGGGGTGCACAAATGCCACGAGAGCACAGGGATGTGCGAAGTGGCCAAGCCGTCTCCACCAATAAACAAACCCTATCACGTTAGTGATGGGGTTTTTTATTGGGTGAAGATCTGCCCAGATGAGAATCCGCATTGGGTTCGATGACATGCAGGGATGCACAAATGTCACGAAGGCCATGGATGGCCGAGAGTAACGCCCGCCGTCTTCCACAGCACTCTACCCCAATCAGGGAACGCCTTGTAATCCCCCCCCCAAATAACAACCCAAAAGCACCTACCTTAAATTCAGGCTGCATGCCTCTTTAAATTTGTTTCTACAACTCCAATCAAGACCCCTGACCCCTTGATTTCACAGGCTAAGCGCTCATACTGGTTCCAGTGGAACCAATGCCAATTGTTATTCAGGTTTCTACGTGTATTTTATTTTTGGTAAGTGTTTGTGACCAACCACAGGCTCGTAGCCTGACGGGATTCGCTTACGCGAAAAGATCAAGGGACACGACTCCCATTCAACCTGACATGCCTCAATCGTAGGCAACGCAGCTTTTCTTCTTTTGAAGAAGGCACTACGTGATCCAATTGGCTCTATGAGCCGCCCTTTATGGTGAACTATCACCTCCTTTTAGCTTATGCGGCACCAATAACCCGCTGAGTTAGAAAATACCGTATCAATTACGGACGTATAAGATGGCTGATTCCTCAGCCGATTTTGGACAGTAAATGCCGCCCCGAAAGATGGGCATAGCACCCTTTTTTAAGATGGGTTAACGACCGTTAGGCCAGTGCGCTATTAATAACCCGCAAGCGCTTTGTCGTTTTTACTATGAAAGCATAGCGAGGACGACCCCTCTGCCACATTTCCGCTGTGGCCTGCTGATAGATTCGTTTTTTGCATCGGTATAGCCTAGTATATTTAGACCGAACTCGCACTGAACTCAGCAATCCTTCCATGAGCGGTAGTCGTTCGGGGCTCCGCAGCCCTCGTCACTACCCCGCTACGCTCGCTAGTGACGAGGTTTTCAAGCGGAAAGAACACCACGCTAGACAAGATATCTTCATTATCGCTTAAGAAGATATGATGCATTTGGGGATGTTTACACTCAAGCCACTCCAACATTACCCTCGTTGGCTAGCTTTGCTTTCATAACGCATAACATGCTTGCGTGTATTCAATAGCTATACTAAAATGTATATCAGTTAAATATACATAGAGGATGATTGCTATGGCTAAAACCGCCCCCATCAACATGCGCGTCGAACCCAGCCAGCATGCTCTGCTGACCAAAGCAGCTCAAGTACTACATAAGGACAGAAGCGTTTTTATTCTGGATGTCGCCTGCCGCGAAGCCCAAAATGTGTTGCTCGACCAGCGCTTTTTCCAACTGGACGACGATGCATTTGCTGCCTTTGAAACCGCGCTAGAAGTACCTGTGTCCAATAACGCCAAACTGAAATCACTGCTGGCCAAACCCTCCCCATGGGAATAACTGCCCCGCCGGTTGCCTTAACTGACAACCACGAGGTCTCGGAGTTTAACTGCGGCAATGACACCCTTAATGACTGGCTCATAAAACGTAGTCTAAAAAACCAAAAGAGTGGTGCTAGTCGTACATTTGTTATCTGCCAGAATAACCAGGTGGTTGGATACTATGCGCTCGCTAGCGGCGCTGTGGAACGCATGATCTCACCTAAACCTATCGCCCGAAATATGCCGGAGCCGATCCCTGTGATGGTACTAGGGCGGTTGGCTATGGACACTCGAATGCAAGGACAAAAATTAGGGGCAGCATTGTTGAAAGATGCACTGCTGCGCACTCTTTTCGTATCAAAGAATGTCGGTATTCGCGCGATCCTGGTACATGCCATATCAGAAGATGCTAAACGGTTTTATCTCGGCTATGGGTTCCAGGTTTCTCCTATTGACCCGATGACCTTGATGCTACCTACCCGACATATTGAAGGGCTTTTGTAATACAGGAAGCAATACTCTAGAAATTAACAGGATGCTAATTATCGGAAAATCATGTAGTTAGTCGCCAGGTTCAATTCCCGCCGCCCCACCAATAAACAAACCCTATCACGTTAGTGATGGGGTTTGTTTATTGGTGAAGATCTGCCCGGATGAGAACCCACGTAGCGGGTGAGATTGAAGTGCAGGGATGCACAAATGTCACGAAGGCCATGGGTGGCCGAGAGTAGCGCCCGCCGTCTTCCACAGCACTCTACCCAAACCAGAGAACGCCTTGTAATCCCCTCCCCAAATAACAACCCAAAAGCACCAACCTTAAATTCAGGCTGCATGTCTCTTTAAATTTGTTTCTACAACTCGGATCACCCCCTACCCCCTGATTCCCTGTCGATTTGCTTGCCATGTGCCATCACACTATTATGTACAAATAAACGTACATGAACACTTTGGAGACACCATGGATGCAATAAGCTATACATCAGCTAGAGCCAATTTAGCAAAGACAATGGCGAATGTTTGCAATGATCACGCACCAATAATTATTACGCGTAAAAGTGAAGATCCTGTCGTTATGATGTCTTTGGAGGACTATAACGCAATGCAGGAAACGACCTACTTACTTAGATCTCCAGCCAATGCTAGAAACCTTTTAGAGTCTATTTCCGAACTAGAAGCAGGCAACGGAACAGAAAGAGAACTTATTGAATGAAGCTAACGTTTTCAACTAAAGCTTGGGAGCAATACCTTTACTGGCAAACCACGGATAAAAAAATACTGAAACGTATTAATTTACTCATTAAAGATATTCAAAGAACTCCAAATGAAGGTATTGGAAAACCTGAACCTTTAAAACATGGGTTATCAGGATACGGGTCTCGCCGTATAAATGATGAACATAGAATTGTTTATAAACAGCAAGATAGCTCAATTCTAATTGCTCAACTCCGCTACCATTACGGCACATAACACTCTAACTAACCGTAACAAAAAGAAATTTGGCAGCTCCTTCTTAAATTCCTTTCTAAAAATCAAACTGAACCACCCCACCCCTTAATTTATACCGATTTACCAGAATGGTATGATTAGACACCGTAATCGTATCATTCTATGATACGATTAATGCTCATGATCGTCTCACGAGAAATTAAATGATTAAAAACAGATGGATCTGGCAACACCCTAACTGGCCTAATTTCAGCTATCAGTTAGAGCAAATTTTACCTGGACTAGAACGATTATTGCGCACCGTTGCACCGCTTGAACTACTCGCTTCTCAATTAGATCAAGATAAACAACTTAACCTTGAGTCGTTAGTATTATTAGATGAAGCATTGGCAACCGCTAAGATTGAGGGTGAAATGCTTGATCATGAATCTGTGCGCTCTAGTATTGCTAAACGCCTTGGTATTGGTGATGTAAAGTACACCTCGCGCTCAGCTGAAGCGTTTGTTGACGTGCTGCTTGAATCTGTACGTAATTATAATAAGCCTTTATCTAATACCTTGTTACATCAATGGCATAACAACATATTTTATGAAAAGCCGATTCTAAATACGCTGCTGATTGGTGAATATCGCAACGAAATAATGCAAATAATTTCGGGCGCATTTGGTAAGCAGAAGGTTCACTTTGAAGCCCCTTGTGACAATCAACTCTGTGTCGCAGCAGAGATGGCACATTTCTTATCATGGCTGAATGCTGATGATAAAAACACATCTACCTATATAAAAGCGGCAATCGCCAAATTCTGGTTTGTGACCATTCATCCCTTTGATGATGGCAATGGCCGATTGTCACGAATCATCGCAGAACGCTGTTTAGCAAATGCTGAGGGCAATGGTATTCGCCTGTATTCAATTTCAAATGAAATCGAGAAACATAAAACTGAATACTATGATTTGCTTGAAAAATATCAACGAGGCACAAGCCTAGATCTGACCGAGTGGATTATTTGGTTCTTACAAAAAATAACCGCTGCTGCAAAGGCGAGTATGGGGCGTTTAGACAAAATACGCTTAACCACTATTTTCTGGGATAAAATTCGAGACACTTCATTTAATACACGCCAAACAAAGTTAATCAGCCGATTGCTTGAGACGGATGATTTTGAACAAGGCATCTCTCGGAGCAAATACAAGCGTCTTGCCCATACCACGGATATTACTGCGGCACGCGATTTGAAAGACCTGGTTGATAAAAAGGTGCTTCTCCCAACAGGTGAAGGGAGAAGTAGAAAATATATAATGAAGGCTCTACCTCTGTAGAAGCAGGAAAATACCCATCACATTTTTCAGAGGTAGAGTGGCAGAAAATAAGATCTGGCGTAAATC
>QNFJ01000202.1 GCA_003646305.1 Gammaproteobacteria bacterium
TTGAAGCTGGCGTTTACCAATCCGTTTTAGTCAAACCCTTTAAACAGGTATTTCCTTCATGAGTGTGAGAGCAGAGCGCATCAAGAGCAAGTTAGTAGTGACTTTCTCACCAGAACATTTTGAAATTATCGACGACAGCCAGTCTCATGCCGGACATGCTGGCGTACAAGAAAGTGGAGGTGGGCACTTTTTCATAACGATTGTCAGTGACCATTTTGAGGGTAAATCACGTGTTCAGCGGCACCAGTTAATTTATGGCGCACTGGGCACAATGATGCAAACCGATATCCACGCACTCAGCATTAAATCATTCACCCCAAAAGAATTCTCAGAGAATTAAGTAGTACTTCTTTTAAAAAAACCAAAGGAAAATAGATGAAAAAAACAGCACTTCTAGCGGCTTCGGCCTTGTCAACCTTGCTTTTTGCGAGCCCAAGCTTTGCAGAAACGACAATTGCCACAGTAAATGGTCAAGTCATTACGCAGACTGACCTACAAACATATGCCGTACAACGTGCTCAACGCAGCCGTTCAAAGCCAGGTTCAACATCTCGTGAAATTTTAATTGAAGAACTGGTCGGCCAAGAGCTTTTGTTCCAAGAAGCGAAAAAACAAAAACTGGAAGAAAAACCAGAAGTTGCTGCTCGACTCAATCGCATGAAGCGGAATGCACTCGCAATGGAAGCAGTTAATCACTTTGTTGGAGCCGCAAAAATCACTGACAAGGAGTTAAAAACCACTTACGAGGCAAGAATTTCTAAAGATGCCGCCACTGAGTACAAGGCTCGTCATATCCTTTTAAAGTCGGAAGAGGATGCAAAAGCAGTGGTTAAAGCATTAGAAGAAGGCGCTAATTTTGAAGTGCTTGCTAAAGAAAAATCAACAGGCCCTTCTGCTCCAAATGGTGGTGACCTTGGTTGGTTCACCGCCAACCGAATGGTTCCTCCTTTTTCTCAAGCGGTCATTGCACTTAAAAAAGGTGAATTCACGAAGAAAGCTGTTCAGACTCAGTTTGGTTGGCATGTGATACTACGCGAAGACTCAAGAACAGCACAGCCTCCAAAATTTGAAGCGGTAAAAGAACAGATCGAAGGCATGATAAAGCAACAGAAACTCCAGGCCTACATTGGTAACCTGCGTAAAAATGCAAAAATTACCATCGTAAAAGAAGAGCTTAAAAAAGCTTCTTCAAAATAACACCTGCCAAGGGTGAGTTGGAAAGGGAAAGGACTCCCTGACCACTACACTACGCTGAAATCTCTTAAATATTTACACACTGACACTCTTATCCCGCGTAATGCTCCAACAGCAGGATTAACCCGCCTAAAACCGCAACACAGATGGTACAAGCGATCGCAATTCTGACCGCTTTTTCAGCTTTCGTCATTTTCATGCTCCGAAATAAATTGATTAACCTGTTTTAATAAACCACTACCTAGCAGAACTTTTGATATTTTCTCTCCTTCAACAAGCACAGCGGTTGGTGTTGCCCGCACTTTAAACTGGCGTGCCAAGCGGATATTTACAGAGATATCCACACAATGTACAGAACTGTTTTTTAGCGCTTGCGCTTCTAATTCAGGCGTCATATTCCGGCAAGCGCCACAGGCTGGGCTGTAAAAATAATAAACTTGCCAATCAGGCTGATGATTCAGATTAGTGCCAGTGATATCCGAAATCAATCGTCCTCTTTGACGCCAGCCACTTAGCAAAACGAATAAATAATAAACAACAAGAAGCGTGACGAACGTAACAACCACTATTTCAATAATATTCAAACCGCGCTCTCCCGTTAAATTAAGGCTATTTGTTACTATTCAGACCTGATTATGGCTAAAATCTTTCACTCTACTTCCCATAAATAAAAGCATGAAGTTTGTCTTAAAGCTGCTCCTAATTATATTACTGAGCACGCCACTAATTTTTATTGGCGTCGTTTATCTTTCGGTTGCGCAAGAGCCCATCGTCGAACCCGGAGGCAGCACCCTCTCTCCTCGTGATATAACGAAAGCCAAAAACCTGTTAAAACAACACGACCCAAGGTCTCTACGTAACGGGCAGATCAAAAATCTCATTCTGGACAGTAAAGAGCTAAATCTACTAGGTAATTACCTCATAAACAGTCTGAACGGGCATCTTATCGTCACTCTAAACGATAAAATTCTTAAGCTACAATCATCTTTCCAAATCCCGCCCAATAAGTTAGAGAATTACCTAAACCTCTCCCTGTTGGCCCAACAAAATGGCGACCTCATCACCATCCGGGAATTACAAATTGGCAATCTAAACCTACCAAACTGGATTAGCAATTTAATTGTCAAGCAGCTCTTATTATTTCTACAAACAGCTGAACCGACACGACCTTTTAGTCAGTCATTACAATCGGTTAGAATAACCGACCAGCAATTGATAGTTCGTTATAAGTGGAATCCAGACCTTCTTCATGTTGCCAGAAAACAGTTTATTTCTACAGAAGAGCAAGAACGCCTTTATCATTACCAAAAACGCTTGATCAAGATCTCTAATCAACCCAATCTGGGCAGAAAGGTCTCACTGAATCATTACTTAAACGGCCTGTTTAACGATGCGAGAAAGCGCTCCGACAGCAATAACCCTGTTGAGGAAAACCGTGCCGTTCTGATCGTCCTGGGCCAGCACCTCAGCGGTCATGGCCATCGCCTTCTTTTTCCTGAAACGGCTCACCTTCACCCTGCTCGGAAAAAGATCACACTGAGTGAACGCCATGATTTTGCTCAACACTATATGATATCCGCTGCCCTTTCTGCGATTGGTGATAGTCAGCTTGCCGATCTAATTGGGCTACAAAAGGAACTCTCTGACTCAAATAGATCGAGTGGATTTAGTTTTACTGATCTTGCTGCTGATCGTGCCGGTAATTATCTGGGAAAGGTCGCAACCGAATCTGAAAAATCTGCTCGCGCGGTGCAAAAGTTTTTCCATTTTCACCCGAAAGAAACTGATTACATGCCATCAGTAAAAGGCCTTCCAGAGGGAATCAGCGCGCGAGCTTTTAAAACCCAGTATGGCTCGGTCAACAGTGAACAGTTCAACCAGGTTGAAAAACAGATTCAACAGCGATTAAAAGAGACAGCGTTTTACACACAAACAGAAAATTATTGATCTAGAACCATTTCAGATGCACACCTCGCCCAGACTGGTTCCTTTTTTTGCTTAACTCAAAAGGGTGGTTATTGGCTAGTTCGACACGTAATTAACGAACAGGGTAAGTGGCCTGGTTTTCGATGCCGTCATGTTAGACGCTTTAATGTAGCCTGACGAGGTTGCTGCATCACATATTTTGCCGTCGATGGATGGAACAACAATATCCATTAATGATGATAAAATAGTCAGCATGCTCCATATACCAACCGGTGAAGAGCATCAATGACATTAGAAAGCAGTCAATATTTCTAGCTTACCTTTGAAAAATTGGCATCACGCTCGCTCGGGATAGGCTTGATTTTTAAATCTCTACAAAAAAACTGAATTACTATTTTGAGATAGTTTTTTAAAGATTGAAAGTTACGCCAATCAAAAAAACTCTCAGCGAGAAATGCTGAAAGCCTTGCTATATATGGTGGGCCGTCGGAGATTCGAACTCCGGACAAATGGATTAAGAGTCCACTGCTCTACCAACTGAGCTAACAGCCCGAAAAGAAAAATTATACTACCTGATCAACCTTTTTCTGGCAATCAAAGTCCAAGCCAATATCCCTGAGAGATTAAAATGACCGAGGCCACTGCGTAGAGCTTTAATGCATATACAGTGTTCCAGCGCACAATGTCTTTCCCAAGCGTTTGGTAGCGGCCCAACATTATCAAATTAATTCCCGAAAATGGGTTGATGCAAACACCAATCCCCCAGGAAAATAAAAACATCGTGGCCAACAGCGTGTGGTCAGGATCTAGCGAGAGGAACCAGCCACCCACGACGGCAATACTGATAACGGGATGAACACCTAATCGAGAAGCCAAAAGCATACAACCTAAAACAGCAACTGCGGAAATCCCTGTCAGTTCGGTGATCGGAAGTGTTATGGACAAACCCTCAATCAATGCCGATAACCCAGATCCTAAAAGACCTGCGGATAGAAAAAGTAACAGTTCTCCTCGCATTCCTGGCAACTGTATCGTTACATGTTCAGAAAAATCTTGAACCGCTAAAACCAAACCCTTACGTTTTTCTAAGATAACTAAAGTCATCAAGCTGGAAAGCAGGGCAATTGAAGTAATCACTTTGAAGCCAGGAAACAGATAATGAACTAGCAGTACAAGCAGCGCCAA
>QNFJ01000203.1 GCA_003646305.1 Gammaproteobacteria bacterium
AGTTATTTCATCCTCATAATTTGCTATTATGCCTCGTTAATATAATTTCTCAGGCAAGTGAATGACAAAAGGTGTCGGCGTACGGCAGCAACAGCTGCTCAAGCTTTTGCTGCAAAATAAAAGCGGAATGGGCATCGATGCACTGGCTGCTGGGCTTGATATTTCAAGAACAGCAGTTCAGCAGCACATTGCTTCATTAGAACGTGATGGCTATCTAATTTGTGATTCATTTGCCAAGACTGCTGGACGCCCCGTCCGGCTTTATGTTTTAACAGAAGAGGGTGTTAATTTTTTCCCCAAGCAGTACTCATGGTTTTCAGAACTGTTGCTGGATGATATTAAAGAAACTCAGGGCGCTGCCGGCTTAGAGGCCTTTATGCATCGACTGGGTGAGCGGACAGGCAAGTCACTGCTCCCTCAAATAGAAGGGAAATCAGAGGCTGAGAGGATAGACTTTCTCGTCAATTTGCTAGAGGAGATGGGCTATGAGGCACAGGCGGGGAACCAGGAAGTAGATGGTTCTAAAGTCCCTTCGGTCGAGGTCTGCAACTGCGTTTACCATTCTATTGCAATGAAGTATGAGCAGGTTTGCGCCTTTGATGTGGCGTTAGTATCGACGGTTCTTGGGCGAGATATGAAGCTCGCACAATGTATGGCGAAAGGGGATCATATCTGCCAGGTTTTGCTTCAAAATAAATAGGAACCCATCGCTAAAAATCTTTACCGATGGGTCTTTATTTTATAGTTATTTGTCTAACTCTCCGCTGTTGATACTGTAAAAGCATCCGTATAAATATCTTTGAGTGAGGCACCAGCCAGATAGGCTTTTTTCTGCGCATCTTTAACCATTTCTGGGTGACCACAAAGAAAAACACGCCATCCGTTGAGTTTTGGTAGCGCTTTCAATGCCTCCAGATGTGCCCGTCCGGCTGTGTACCCCTGGGGGACATCAGGCCCAGATAGGCATGGACTGTAATTGAAGTTCTCTTTTTTCCCTGCGAGCGCTTCCATTTCGTCAACCCAATAGAGCCCTTCATTATTGCGACTGCCATGAAAAAGGTGGATAGGGCCGGTATGTCCCTGTTCGAGTGCATCATGAAGAATTCCAGCGAGTGGTGCCAAACCCGTTCCGGTACCGATAAGTAACAGTGGCTGTTCGGGCTCTCCTGAAATGTAAAAGCAGTTTCCAGTCGGTTCCTGTAAAGAAACTGTATCGCCAATACTTAGATGGTCGTGAACCCATTCACTAAACCCCCCGTTCGGCAGTTTGCGTATATGAAATTCGAGCCTCTTTTCGGTTGAAGGTAGATTGGCTATAGAGTAGCTGCGGAGTAATCCATCCTCACGTTTTAGATTAATAAATTGCCCTGGCCGAAAGGTTAATTCACCTTTGTATTCGACGATAAGCTCAAGCGTATCTGGGTTAAGTGCTTTCAAACTGACAACGGTTGAGTCAATAAAACTGCCTTCTGCGCCAATTTCTTCCAGTGCCATGTCTTCAACGGGCTTGCACATGCAGGCTAGAAAGTAGTTTTGTGCCTTTTGTGTCTGTTTAAGACCATTTTGTGCCTCATCAGGTGGTGTTTGATTAGGTGAGCGGATTAAACAACTCTGGCAGCCACCCTGTTTGCAACCATAAGCAATATCAACATTGTTAGCGAGCAAAGCATCTAATACGGTCTCATCACTTTCGCAGTGATAGGATTTATTGTTCAGGGTCAGCTTTGGCATAGTAAGTTGTATTTATTTAGAGCGTATAAAAAAAAGCCGTCATGGTAATCATGACGGCTCTATTATTAGGAAAAAAATTATTTTCCTAATACATCATTGCGTGTTGGTTCGCAGACGGCAACAACTTCGGCGATGAGTTCGTCAGAAACACCTAACTCGGTTAGTGTTGCACCCAGATTTTCAACAACTGCATCAAAGTGGCTGTCATTCAAGCCCCGCTTAACAAGGTGAGCATGACCTTCGCGCATATCGGTGCCGGTGTAATTGTTTGGTCCACCAAAAGCCATAGTCATAAAAGCTTTTTGTTTGGCAGCTTGCTTTTCCATATCGACATCGTCAAAAAATTTATTGATACGGTCGTCAGCAAGAACTTTACGGTAGAAAATATCAACGGCTGCATCAACAGCGGCTTCGCCACCCAGTTTTTCATACAATGTTTCGCTCATGTTCATCCTCTATATAAGTAAATAGTTATTTAATGGATGGGCAAGAATAGCGTTGTTTGAAAGTTTTGCAACAATTTTATGTTTAAAGGGTCGAAATATTTTATGTGTCAAATATAAAAAAGAAGGTTTTTACCCAGGTTTCATGAGTAGAATGGCTGTGAACAGAAGAATCGCGGCTAAGTATTTACCCACAGGATTAATAGCCCTATGATTATCACGATAACAGCTGATAAATCTGCTTAATTAGAATGAGAGAATGAATGGCCTTGGTTAACCAGTCTAAAAAACACTTTTTATTAACAGCAGCAGCTTTCGTTATTGTTATTGCGGGAATGAAGGCCTCAGCAAGCATACTAACGCCCTTTTTGCTTTCGACATTTATTGCAATAATCTGCACACCAGCGATGTTTTGGCTGCACAAAAAAGGGATGCCATCAACGATAGCTGTTCTGTTAATCGTTTTAGGTGTGCTGGTTTTAGGTTCGACATTGGTCGTTTTTGTCGGCACATCAATTGAAGGGTTCACACAGTCGATACCGCTTTACAAGGAGCGGCTTGGTGCGATGACTGTCGAGCTACGAGGCTGGCTGGAGAATCATGGCATTCACGTATCACTTAAACTTTTTACGCAGTATCTGGACCCCACACAAATCCTTCAATTCTCGGCTAACACGTTGTCGGGTTTGGGAGGAATGCTGACCAATACCTTTCTGATTTTGTTCACGGTCATATTTATTCTGTTTGAAGCGTTCGATTTGCCCGGGAAATTGAGGTTAGCTCTTGGCAGTCAGCATAAATCGTTTTCGCAGTTTGATGGTCTCATTGATGGTGTAAATGAGTATCTTGCAATTAAAACGTCGACGAGTCTTGCGACAGGTGTTGCTGTGGCATCTTTTCTCTATCTAATGGGGGTCGATTTCCCTGTTCTTTGGGGGCTGGTTTCTTTTTTGCTGAATTTTGTTCCTAACATAGGCTCTTTTATTGCTGCAGTACCCGCTTTGCTACTGGCACTTGTACAGCTTGGCCCTCAATCAGCCGTTTATGTGGCGCTGGGTTATGTCGTTGTGAATGTCGCAATCGGTAACGTTATTGAACCCAAAATGTTGGGAAAAGGGTTAGGACTTTCAACATTGGTTGTTTTTTTATCCCTTATTTTCTGGGGTTGGGTTTTTGGACCCGTTGGGATGTTTCTCTCAGTCCCTATTACGATGATTGTTAAAATTGCATTGGAAAATAATGAAGAGACTCACTGGATTGCCATTATGCTAGGTTCAGAAACGGCAGATGAAAGTGGTGAGCGTTTTTTCTTTAAACATGAGAGTAGTGAGAATACTCTCGACCGGCTAGATAAATAATTTCCGAACAACATCGTGTGCGATCGCACAATTGTTGTGCAACAGGTGCACTTCATCTGAGCGCATCTCCGCAGAATAACCACCTGAATGGCTGATAACAGCAATTAAATTAGTCTGTTAGAGATTTGGCACTGTCTTTGCATTTACCTTAATTATACAAATTTTAATTTTAATAATAGAGGTCAAAATGAGTAGTGAAAACTTGAATGTTCTTGATTTAAAAAGTCCGAGCATTCGCGCACTTCATCTTTCATGGGTTGCTTTCTTTATCACATTTGTCGTCTGGTTCAGCCATGCGCCGATGATGGCTTTTATTCGTGAAGCTTTTGAATTGAACTCTGCAGAAGTTAAAGCACTTTTGATATTGAACGTGGCGATGACCATACCAGCACGTATTTTGATTGGCATTTTGGTCGATAAATTTGGCCCCAGAATTGTCTACAGCATCTTGCTTGTCTCGGGCGGTCTGGTCAGTCTGGGTTTTGCTTTTGCAGAGACTTACGAGCAGCTGGCACTTTTTCGCTTTTTGCTGGGTTTTATTGGTGCCGGTTTTGTGATTGGTATCCGTATGGTGAGCGAATGGTTTCCAGCTAAAACAGTTGGCCTGGCAGAAGGTGTGTACGGTGGCTGGGGGAATTTTGGTTCTGCGGCAGGGGCAATGGCACTGCCAACTTTGGCTCTGTTATTTGGTGGAGAGGATGGCTGGCGCTATGCGTTGGCCTCGGTCGGCTGCATTGCGGTCGTTTATGG
>QNFJ01000204.1 GCA_003646305.1 Gammaproteobacteria bacterium
ATGCTAAGTATGAGCGTGGAGATCGAATCAGTGGGAAAGTTGATACTGACAAGCTCTGGGTTCAGGGTGAAGTGAAGTTCTAAGTTTTAACTAGAACGTCTAAGAAAAAGGTTCTGGAGGTTGTCCTCCAGAACCTTTTTTTGTTTGTGTCGTTCTAGATTTGGTAGAGTGAACAGAATTAATTGAAAATTCAAACGATGAAATCACTTTATGTGTTGGCGAAAAAAACAGGAATTACAACCGTAGAGGGCTTCTCAACGGTTCTGGTCTCTTTAGTTATTTTGACTCCCTATTGTGGTTTTCTCTTCGATTGTGGATGCACCTGGCCCTGGAGTGGGCTGGAAAGTCACTGCAATATTCATGACCCACTCGCGGCGCACCAATGTCCCTGGTGTGCCTCTTTGCTGTCAGGGGTAGTTTCTTCTGCAGCGGCTGTTTTGGCAGCATTATTTGTGTCAACACACGTTGTAAACAGCTTTGACTCGCTAAATAGACCGCTCTTCAGTGTCCAATTACCGGTTTCTCTCGCTGCTGGGCTAAGCGCATTTTTGGTTGTCGCTACGCTAACAGGCTGGATTGCTGGCAGCCTTCAAGACTATCCGGTTTTTATTTTTCAGGCGGGCTAAGCATCTTTTCTTCAAGGGCTGATAACTCTTCAAGGGTATTGACGTTAAAAAACATCTCTTTGGCATCGGAAAAATCAACCGTAACCGCGCCGTTTCCCTCGTACCACCGATCCAGTTTTCGTTGACCACTTTCAAGGTAATGTTTAAGTGATGTGCTCAGCCGAACGTCAAGCAATGCAAAAACGGGCTGAAGTCGTTCGCCATCATGAGCAACCGTCATTTGGCAGCTGTTTTCCTTTAACGCACGGTAAAGGCGTTCAACCAGGTCATTGGTGATTGACGGGCTGTCGCATGGTACAACCAGTAGGTAAGGGCTATGTACATGCGATATTGCTGTGTAGATACCAGCTAAAGGGCCGTCAAAGTGACCAAATTGATCATTAATTACGGGGTAACCAAATTGCCTGTATTGTTCAATATGGCGATTTGTATTGATAATTAGAGAGTTCACTTGAGGTGCTAGTCGTTCAAGTATATGGAGAATCATCTCTTTGCCGTTCAGCTTGAGAAGTGCTTTCTCCTGCCCACCCATGCGTCGCGAAAGTCCGCCAGAAAGGATAACGCCAGTAATCTTTTGTTTGTCAGTGAATGAATCCATTTAACCCGCTCAATTCTGGTCAAAAAGTGCAATACATGGTACAAATGCACGCCTTTGTTAAGACCCCACAAATAGTACATTTAATGAATCCTCCAGTCATCGTTAATGCCAACCGTTTGACAAAAAGCTATAACGGTAAAACGGTTGTAAAGGGCATCGACTTTTCAATTAAGAAAGGTGAGTGCTGTGGTATTTTGGGGCCAAATGGGGCGGGGAAAACGACCACTCTGCGTATGTTGGTCGGCCATACAAGTCCTGATGAGGGAAGGCTAGAGGCTTTAGGTTTACCTATTCCAGAAAAGGCTAGAGAAATGCGTTCAAAAGTCGGTGTTGTGCCGCAGGTTGATAACCTGGATCCTGACTTTACTGTTTCTGAAAATCTCTATAGCTATGGGCGTTATTTCGGCTACAACCGCAAAGCACTCGAGCCGCGTATCCAAAAATTGCTTGATTTCGCCTCACTTCAGGACAAGGCGGACAGCCGTGTTCAGGCGCTATCTGGTGGGATGAAGCGGCGACTCACACTCGCCCGATCGTTGATTAATGAACCTGAGCTTTTAATTCTGGATGAACCAACAACGGGGCTTGACCCTCAAGCCAGGCAACTTATCTGGCAGCAGTTACGGCAACTTCAAAAAGAGGGGCTAACGATCATTATCACCACACACTACATGGAGGAGGCGGAGCGTCTTTGTGATCGTATAATTGTTATGGATCACGGTACTATTCTGGCGGATGATCGCCCAGAAACGCTTATTAAAAAGCATATTGAGCCTCATGTTCTAGAAGTACATGGGGATGATGTCGATAAGTGGCATGACGCTTTACAATTCGGTGCTGCTATTCGCTTCGAACAGGTAGGGGAGACCCGCTTTTATTACGGTTCAGAACTTAAATCGTTGATCGATAGCCTGGATGGGTGGAGCGGCTTACGTTATCTATACAGGCCGGCTAACCTTGAGGATGTTTTCCTTAAACTAACCGGTCGAGATCTTAAGGATGACTGAGTACCGAGTAATGATGGAAACTGCAGCTCTATTTTCTCGCAGTAGCTCGGTTTGGATGCGCAATGCACAGGTCTGGAGTAAGCTTGCCGGCTCTTCATTACTCGGCAGTTTTGCCGAGCCACTCTTTTATCTATTCGCGCTAGGTTACGGCTTGGGCCAGTTTATCGGTAGTGTAGAAGGGGTGAGCTATATTGTTTTTCTTGCTTCAGGAATTCTTTCAACGAGTGCAATGAATACGGCGACTTTCGAAGGACTTTATCTCGCCTATACCCGCATGGAGGTCCAACGTACCTGGGATGGGATGCTGTCTACACCGTTAGGTGTAACGGACATTGTTCTGGGTGAGGTGATGTGGATGGGCACCAAAAGTGTTATTAGTGCAATTGCTATTCTTTTGGTGACGGCGCTATCGGGTTTTGTTGAAAGTGTATCTGCACTTTGGGTATTACCCATTGCGTTCCTTACCGGTTGTTGCTTTGGCTCGGTTGCTCTGACGGTAACAGCACTCTCCAGGAGCTACGATTTTTTTATGTATTACCTATCGTTGGTGGTGACACCGATGGTTCTACTGAGTGGGGTCTTTTTCCCTCTGGCCTCTTTGCCTGAAACTGTGCAAGGCCTGGTGGCATTTTTGCCGCTATATCATGTCGTAGAAATGGTTCGACCCTTAATGACAGGTGGAGTACCAGGTAGCTTATTGTTGCACCTGTTTGTTCCTGCTGTTTATTGTCTTTTCTTTATTAGTCTGGCGATATCTCTACTAAAAAGGCGCCTGCTTAATTAGTTCTTTTAAAAGGTATTTCAAAGGGTTGAGTCATCAATAACGCGATTACGTCCAGTCTCTTTTGCTTTATATAAGCACTCATCTGCGCGACCAACAAACGAGTCGAATGTGTCGTGAGACTCAAGTTTGGCCGCACCGATAGAAATCGTAATCTGGCCAATCGACTCACCATTATCTTTTCTTTGCAAACGACTCTTTGCAAGTGCCACACGAATTTTATTTGCAATTTCTATCGCCTTATCGCGATTAGTATCAGGCATGATAACGGCCATCTCCTCACCGCCATAACGGGCAACAAGATGGTTTTCGTCAACATGTTGTTTCATCAAGGCAGAGGTATAGCGGAGTACCTTGTCACCGACAAGGTGACCAAAATTATCATTAACACGTTTAAAGTGGTCCAGGTCCATCAGAAGTAATACAACCCCCTGTGGATAGACTTCGGCGACTTCGATAATATTGTTAATTTCACTGTCGAATGCCCGTCTATTCAGTAAGCCTGTTAACGCATCGGTGACTGAGGCCTCTTTAACGATTTCTAATTCAGAGCGGAGTGTCTCAATCTCACTGTTTGTCTTATCAAGCTCTTTTTTTAATGTTTGAGAGGCTTCTGCGAGATGACTGGTCTCCGCAACAATTTCTGAAACGATATTTTTTATATCTGAAATATCTTTCGAATTTTCCAGCAGTTTGGTTTTTTCACAAAACTGGCCACTTGCGTCTGATGCTGTATCCCCAGCTTTATTGACATCTTGTTGAGTTTTTCCAAGCAATTTTAATAGATTGCTTCTGACACTCTCAAATGATTCGATGGAATCATTACAGATGTATTTTTTATATAATGCTTTGCTTGTCGCCGGATCAAAAGCTGTTTTCTTCTCGATCATCGCGTCAATGGCTTCTTTCAGTGCGCCATTTTTCCCAGCAACATATTCGTACCAGATGGCATAATTGGTAGGGTCTGTTGAGATTTTATTGCGGCTCATCAACGGCAGCGCCTGGCGAAGATATTCGGCAGCTTTTGTGGGTTGATCCTTGTACGATGGAAGAAAAGAAATAGTCTCACTCATTATTTGAACCCGTTGTTATATTTGTACCAAACTAAAAGATAATCCTCTGAAAAGGTAGTTGAAAAATATTGATTTACCAGCCGATCATGAAGAAAAAGATTAATGAAATTCAAAAAGTGCTTAGCAGTTGTCTTTGCAAAGATCGCTTCTTGCTGGAGAAAAGGTTAAGGAAGCTATCAACAAAT
>QNFJ01000205.1 GCA_003646305.1 Gammaproteobacteria bacterium
ACCTCCTTGTCGGCTTCGGCTACCTCCTTGTCGGCTTCGGCTACCTCCTCGCCAGCTTCGGCTGCTTTCTTCTCAGCTTCGGCTGCTTTCTTCTCAGCTTCGGCTGCTTTCTTCTCAGCTTCGGCTGCTTTCTTCTCGGCTTCAGCTGCTTTCTTAACTTCCAGGCGATGGGCAAGAATCTCAGATTGACTTAATTGTCTCGCTACTTGTTGCAATTGGCCTTGCCATGCAGCAGCTTCAATCTTTAGCTCCGCATTGGTCAAAGGATGCAGCATCAGTTCCAGCTCTTTAATATTCACTTCGAGATTACTGGTCGTAGCTGCCGTATATACCTGATCGGCATCTGCTTTTTTTGCAGTGAAACCCAAGCCGATGATTAATAGCACAAAAAGCATGATCAATTGAGAAACACGACTGAAGTAAAATCTGTTCATTTTAGTCACTTATTTTAATTACAGGTTGAGGTGGGCGGTAGCTACAAACGGCAAAGCGGAAAACTCACTAACAGTTTATCGGATGATTCAAATTGAGGATACTTTTAATGAAGATGCAGGTGCTAGAAGCCCTTCTATAACGCACAAGCAAGAACCGCATCTATGGCGTTTACACTTGATGCTTTACGGCTTGAATTCATGCGGGATGCTAACTTAGACTAAGTGTGCTGTAATGCAAGCCGACTCATTCATACAACATTGAGAATAAATAAAATGGATCCAGCACAAAACGGCGAAAAAACTATCAATGAACCTGTTCAAAATACCGATGAAACACTTGTCATGGATTCAATTCAAGATACCGTCGCGCTTATTGACCAGGTCAGTGAATATGGCTTTTTAATTACAAACAGTCTGTATTTTATTTCGTTTGGAATGCTTTCAATTTATATACTGCACAAGCTGGCATCAAAATTTCTCTATCCCTATTTAAGTAATCCTAGAATTATAAAAGTTATTTTCGGCACCTTATACGTCTTAATTCTGGCAATTTCTGTATTACTAATACTCAAAGGGCTTGGATTCGACATCACAATTATTGGAAAAATTACCATTCTGGTTATTTTGGTTGCTGCTGTCGCTGTTTTTTTTCTGGTTCCATTTTTTCCCCGGCTACCTTTTATGCTCGGCCATATAGTTGAAATAAATGGTGCACTGGGAATTGTGGATGGAATATCCACTTTTCATACAACAATTCGAAAATTTGATGGGACAGTCGTGTTTATCCCTAACGCACTTCTTCTTGCGGGTAAGATCTTAAATTATAGCGATACTCCAAACCGTCGCATAGAATTGAATTTAACCATTAGTCTTGATAGCGATATGGAATGTGTTAAGGCGCAGCTGGTCAAAATAATGAGTGGCGATAAACGTGTACTGAAAGATCCAGCACCACCTTTAATAATTGTTACAAGTGCTGATGCGATAGGCATTAAAATTAGCGCCTACTGCTGGGTAAAAAATGAAGACTGGTTAACTACACGAAGCGATCTCTGGCTAAACGTGCTGAATGGCTTTGCAGGAAATGAGCAAATATCAATGGCTTTACCTGTCGTCCCTATCTTGCCCATCAAGCAGTCATAGTAGCCGCATTGCGGGTATGGGCCCAGCCCTTGGTTGGAATAAGAATCACATTGAGACTTTCAAAAGCACTCTTAACTGCCGATAATGATCAAAAGAGAGTTTATCTCTGGGAACCATAAGATAGTGACGTTTCCCTTTCGAATCTTCAAAATGCATAAACAGGCAGAACCTTGTTGAAACCGTCGAGGGAAGCAGCTTTGCTTTATCAAAAATACTGTCTCCGCTAAATAGCGTCCAACCTTTTTCACTGTTATGGATTAATTTTCTAATCTGTTTGAGCGAGGGGCTACGGTAATCTCTTATTGTTCTGAGCAAGCTCACAAAAACAAGCACCATTAACAGGCAAATGAGCCAAAAAGGTACAGCTGAAAGTGATACCGCAAGTGCGGCCAGAATATGAAGTGTTACCTGCAACATCAAGAGAGATGCCGAAGATTTTAGCTCAATTTGGAGGGATTGACTGGATTTTTGAAACAATGTCCAAAAGCTCCTGAGAGTCCGGAGCCTCCTGCGATAGCATATATCGCAGGAGTTTCGGGTCTTGTATCTCTAATAATTTGTCGAAAGCCTGCCTATCCGCTTCACTTGATTGGTCATAGCCCTTCTCAAGATAGCGTTCAAACATCACATCTAGCTCTTTTGCACCACGGCGGCAGCGCCAGCGAAGTTTCGACAATTCAGACATTAGCTTTTACTGACGCTCAACAATTAATTTTTTGATTTCAGCAATTGCTTTTGCTGGATTCAAGCCTTTAGGGCAAGTATCAGTACAGTTCATGATGGTGTGGCAACGATAAAGCTTGAATGGATCTTCAAGTTCATCAAGTCTTGCACCTGTATTTTCATCACGGCTGTCGATAATCCAGCGATAGGCTTGCAATAAGATTGCAGGCCCTAGGTAACGATCACTATTCCACCAGTAACTTGGGCAACTTGTTGAACAGCAAGCACAGAGGATACATTCGTAAAGGCCATCAAGTTTTACTCGATCTTCTTTACTCTGTAACCGCTCACTATCTTGCGGCGCCGCTGTCGTTGTTTCCAACCAAGGCTTAATGGAAGCATATTGCGCATAGAAATGCGTCATATCAGGAACTAAATCCTTAACTACCGACATATGCGGTAGCGGATAGATTTTAATAGTTCCTTTGATATCACGAATCGCTTTAGTACAAGCCAGTGTGTTCTTGCCGTTGATATTCATTGAGCAAGAGCCGCAAATACCTTCACGGCAAGAGCGTCTAAATGAAAGCGTTGTATCCACTTCATCTTTAATCTTGATGATCGCATCAAGAACCATTGGACCGCACTTATCAAGGTCGATGTTGTAGATATCAACCTTTGGGTTTTCACCTGTATCAGGCTCCCAACGATAAACTTCGACTCGCTTTAGATTAGTTGCCCCTTCTGGTGCCGCATACTCTTTACCCGGTTGGATGACGGAGTTCTTTGGTAATGTAAATTCTGCCATTGTCTCAGCCCTCTCCTAGTAAACGCGCTTTTTAGGTGGAACAACTTCCGCTTCATCGCTCAGTGTGTACATATGTACTGGGCGGTAGTCGATAGTTACTTTGTTCTTCTCGTCATGCCACATGATCGAGTGCTTCATCCATTGATCATCATTACGATCAGGGAAATCTTCACGCGCATGTCCACCACGACTCTCTTCACGATTTAGCGCACCTTTAATGGTGACAGCCGCTTGGCAAAGTAGGTTTTCAAGCTCAAGTGCTTCAACAAGGTCTGTATTCCAAACCATTGAGCGATCTGTAATAGCAACATCCTTGAAAGATTCTTGAATCGCTTCAATCTTCTCGATGCCCTGCTTCATAGAGTCGCCTGTTCTAAATACGGCTGCATGTGTCTGCATCGCTTTCTGCATATCCAAACGGATTTCAGAAGCTTTGCGTGAACCACTGGCATTACGCATTTTATCTAAACGGGCAATCGCTTTATCACAAGCACCTTCTGCAAGTTTCTTATGAGGTGTTTCAGGTTTAACCAGTTCAGCAGCACGAATTGCAGCAGATCGACCAAATACAACCAAATCAAGCAGTGAGTTAGAACCTAAACGGTTAGCACCATGAACCGATACACAAGCTGCTTCACCAATCGCCATTAGACCAGTAACAACCGTGTCTGGATCACCATCTTTCAATGTGACCACTTCACCTTTGTAGTTAGTTGGAATACCACCCATGTTGTAGTGAACTGTTGGCAGTACAGGAATTGGCTCTTTGCTTACATCAACACCGGCAAAAATCTCAGCGCTTTCTGCAATTCCTGGAAGCCTTTCGTTGATCACTTCAGGCCCTAGATGCTCAAGATGCAGATGGATATGATCGCCATCTTCACCGACACCACGTCCTTCGTTGATTTCAATCGTCATTGAACGACTGACAACATCACGCGATGCTAAATCTTTAGCGCTTGGTGCATAACGTTCCATGAAACGCTCGCCTTTAGAGTTCGTCAGGTATCCACCTTCACCACGCACCCCTTCTGTAATCAGGCAGCCTGCACCGTAAATACCGGTTGGGTGGAATTGTACAAATTCCATATCTTGCAACGGTAATCCTGCACGCAAGACCATCGCGCCACCATCACCTGTGCAAGTATGCGCAGAAGTACAAGAGAAGTAAGAGCGT
>QNFJ01000206.1 GCA_003646305.1 Gammaproteobacteria bacterium
GAAGCTCTTCGTTTATTTAAAGCTAATGCCCTGGATGATGCCAAAGAAACCATTCACAAGATTCATGGCTCGGCCTGCTACTTTGAAATATCTGAACTTGGTGAATTAGCGAATCAGCTAGAAATAGCCCTTGACCATTCTGATCTCAAAAAAATAACCGAGCTATTTCCTCTTCTGGAAAAGGAGGTAGCTCGGTTTACAGCGTTATGTCAGGAAGCCTTACGGTAATCGAGACCGTTCAAAATTCGGTGTCAACGTAAAAACACCTGACCTATCTGATCACAGGTCAAGCGCACCATCAAGCCGACCTTCAAAAAAGATGACCAATTGAGACAATGTCAGATTCCAGTTCTGAATCGTCATTGCCCATTTCTTACTAGCGTTCTGAACGTCCATACACAGCAGCTTTAACAGGCTATTGTCGTTGGGAAAAACGCCTTTAGTTTTCGGCAGTTTACGAAACTGCCGATCAATTGAATTGGTTGTATAAGGAAATGTTGTGTAGCCAGAAACGAGGTTGTGGCGGAACGACATGGACGCAGGACGGCTTGGCAACAGTGGCTGTCGCGTTTACGAGTCGATTTTGGTGACTTGGATGTCCCAAAATCTTTCACTAGGTAGCGACTCGCTTGATTCAGCGCCTTATAAACACGCTTTAGATCAACCATGAAAGCCTTGTGATGCTTCGAACCAAACAAAGGGATAATGCGAATCCAGAGGACGCTGCTGCCAGGCTTTGACGGTAATCAATGATCTTGTCGGTAATTGCGCTGATTGCAGCGGCAGAGACCGAGATAGCATAGATTTCCTGTACATGTTCGCTGATGGGTCAGAATAACTCAAACCACGCGCCCGTACATCGACAGGTCTTGCGTTCGATCTCGTCACTGACACTTGGTTTGGTGCTTCTTGACGATTTGAGGCTCAAACGATCCAGCACGGTCGCACGGCATCTCAAGGTCAATGCACCCTTCACTGGTTTTAATCGCCTTTCTGGACTTACCATTCTTGCGATTAGGCAGAATGTCATCGGCCAGAGGCTTTCCAGCTCAACCTCCAACGCGGCTTCGGTAAGCTGTTTGATCAATGGCCGCCTTTACCACTTATAGGCTGCCCTGACTGTAATACTTTCAGGGCTTCGTTAGAATCAAATTTCTCGTTCATAAGCAATTCTCCATACAGCAGTATGCTGCAAGTTAAAGAACTGACACAGAATTTCTAATACTCCCCGATAGCCTCTTGAGATGATGAGCTTATCAATAACAGGCTCTTTTTCATCAACTAAAACCCTAACTATTTTAATCCGTCTATGAGCAGTTGAGCTTCTGCTTTTTGCTCATCGTTCCCCTGCTCCATAATTTCCTGGAGAATCCCTTTTGCTGATTCAGCATCCTCCATATCGACATAAGCTTTAGCCAAATCAAGTTTGGTCTCAACCTCATCCATATCCGTCAAACTTGCGGCAATATCATCATCAAGATCAAGCCCTTCACCCTGAATTGCGGGTTCTGCCCCCTTTTCTTCATCTGTGGGAACCATTTCGAAATCAAAACTAAAATCGTCATTTTCAGCCTGATCATCGCTTTCCTCAGCTTGCGAAATCTCAATTTCATCATCGAGTGAAACCTCTGTAGCATCTCCTACCATTTCTTCAGCAATAGATGGCTCTACAATACCGAATTCGATCGAATTATTTTCAGGCTCTTCACCCGAATCTACTTCATTAGTTTCTTCACTAAAACCAAATTCAAGTGAATCAATATTCTCAGGTTCATCTTCAACCTGACTTTCTGCACTGGCTTCTTCAAAAGACTCATCAACGGCGAATGCACTGACTGTTGATTCATCGTCAATACCACTCACTTCTTCACTCAGCTGCTCTTCACTATCTGTCTCAAAAGAAAATTCTTCAACCGCTGACTCACCGTCTACTTGAAGCGCCTCTTCTTCCTCTTCAGGCTGAAATAGAGCTTCTTCTGGACACATATCCTGACCCATCTCTACTGCTCTCATCCAGAGATCAGGGTTAGATTCGGCACAGTCCGTGTGAATCTCTTTTGCTAACGAGAAGAAAGCATCTTTATCTTCTGTCGCAAAGTGAATTTCAAGCAACTTCAGTTTATATTCTTCATTCTCCGGGTCATTCTCAATCGCCTGGCGCACCAAATCTTCCGCCTGCTGATAACGACCATAAGCGAGATAAACATCCGCCTCGGTAATCGGGTCGACCTCATCGTTATCACTGTCGAGTGTGTCAAAATCACTCGGTGTAAACTCACTCAAAAAAGAGCTTTCCGCAGGAATACCCGCTTCACTTTCACTACTATCGACAACGGGAATAATCAATTCATCCTTCGAGTCTGGGGAATCGCTGCTTGCAACCAAAATACTTTCTGCCGCCACAACTTCTTCCATGGCTCGTTTGCGTCTCGCCGCAATAGCGATAAAACCAAGCACAAGCAGGCCAATTCCGCCAACGCCTAAATAAACGGGATCTTCATAAAATGGTGTTTCCTGAGAGGGAGGCGGTGTAATAGCGGCCTTTTCAGGCTTAGGTGTCTCTACCGCCATATCAGCAGCAGACTCCACTTCCTCACCTGTTTCAGTTATCTCTTCCTCTGTCTCTACAGCCTCATTCGCCTGACTGCCCTGCAGAACTGCAAGCTGCTCATCTTTTAAAACGAGCAACCGCTGCATTGTCGAAACCTGCTCCTCGAGTGCCGCCATTCGTTTTTGAATATCTTCATTTTCCTGACGAACACTTTCAGCCATCTCCATTGCTATGTCGACTCGAGGCTCTGCATTGCCGCCTGCACCAGAATCTTGTTCAGAAAGCCCTGTAGAACTATCCGTTGCTTCATCCGTCGGCGTTAACAGTGTTAACTGGTCTTCCTCTTGAGGCACTTCTGGTGATAGTGACCCGGAATTTATCTCTTCTTCCTGAGAAGCATCAACGTCTGTGACCGACGCTTTCGTTGTCCAGGCTTTGTAATGATCAGAGAATTGACCGCGCGCCTCTCTTTTTGATAATTGCAGGATCTCCTCACGTGTTGGTATTTTAAGCCTCTGCCCTCTTTTTAAGGCATTAACATTTTCCTGATAAAAAGACTGTGGGTTCTTTTTGTACAACGACATCATCATCTGTTCCTGAGAAATAGATGGATCGTTATTGACCTGTGTTGCAATCCCCCAGAGCGTATCATTCCTTTTAGTCGGGCCAAATTTTGACACACCTAAACCAACTGCTGACTGACCTGATCTAGCTGAAGAGGGAACGGCTCTTTGTGTCGCACTCCTTATCGAGGCTGATTTCGTCTCTGTACGATGCGTCACCGGTGAACTTTGTACAACAGGCTCAGCCTCTCTCAATGTGACGGGGGGGTCTAGCAGGACTGTAAATTCCTTCAGTGCACGCCCCTGCGGCCAGTTCACCTCAACCAGGAAGTTTAAAAATGGTTCACGAATAATCTCATGTGAAGTTACCTTGATGGAAAGAGAACCATCCGCAGCTATAACTGGCTTAAAACGGATATTAGAGAGATAAAAATAGCGCTCAATCCCTGCCCGGTTAAAAGCTTTAGGCGAAGCTAAGCTAACCTTAATATCAGAAGATGATTCAGAATGAGAGGTAATCAATGCTATTTTGGCATTTAAAGGTTGATTCAACGCTGAATGCAACTCAATATCACCAACCCCTAAGGCTGCAGCTCCCATCGGCGCCAAAAAGGTTGCAGTCGCCAATGCTTTAGGTAGTTTTTTCACTTTTTCATTCCTCCAGAAATCGAAGCTTTCCTTCGTCCCACAAGTTAAATTTCGGCTCGTTAGCCTTACAGTCCCCTCAGCTTAGTTTAAATAAAGTTTTTTACCAGCAACTCAGCGATCTGAACACTATTTAAGGCCGCACCTTTACGAACATTATCCGCTACCACCCAAATATTAAGGCCATTGGGGTGCGAAATATCTTCTCTAATACGTCCGACAAAAACATCATCTTGGCCCGATGACTCCGTAACTGCTGTCGGATAGCCTCCATCTTCACGTTCATCAAGCAAAGTAATTCCATCCATTTCAGCCAGTAGTTTTCTGGCAGCCTCAGCTGTAATTTTTTCTCTTGTTTCAATGTGAATAGCTTCAGAATGCCCATAAAAGACAGGGACTCTAACGGCGGTTGGGTTCACCAGAATCTCTTCGTCTGCAAAAATCTTTTTGGTTTCCCAA
>QNFJ01000207.1 GCA_003646305.1 Gammaproteobacteria bacterium
AAAACTCTCAATCGGTCGTTCAGGCGGTTGCCTGAGAAATAAAACGGAAAACTAGAATAGAGGAGGTGTGATCGAATGTATGCCCATCAGGGCAGTAGTTTCAGGCAGGCAGGCGCAGACAAAAACAACCCATTGATGGCTGTGGTGATGGCTGAGTTTGTTTGATTCTTTATTTTCATAAGATTGCACTGGTCATAAACTATATATCACGTTCTCGGACGTTGCAAACAGGAGGCTTATGGAACAAGCCAGGTACAGGATAATTTATCCTGTCATAAATTAATCATCCTGACTGAGTGGTTGGACTTTAGGTTCTCCATAGCCATCAACCTTGATCTTAAGGCGAACAGGCCTACAGCAAACGGAGCAGTCCTCAATATAGTCCTGGGTTGCGATAGAGGGATCAATCAAAATCTCGATATTCTGCCAGCAGTAAGGGCATTGAATGAGGCGTGGTTTTAGGTACATCTTATTTCAGCAGGTTGGTAGCCCAGCGATTGATGATTCTTGCCAGCCTATCTAGCGTGCTGGGGTTTGTTTCACACGCTTTGGTGATTGATATGGTTAACACACCGCCTTCGCTGACAGGGATAGCTCGCTCCTCACTACGAACAATTAAACCATCTTCGGTTTTATAGACTCGGTAACTTTTTGTTGTGTCGATATTAAGGTAGACAGAAGAGCCGTAAAGCGTATCAATTAAAATCCCCTCTTTACTATCTGCGTAACTTGAAGGGAAGAGATTCAGAAGCAACTCGGGTGATAGATCAAATGCTGAGTTCGTAGACTCATTTTGTTGAATAATATTTACATATCGCCCACTTAGTCGTTCGAGTTGGTAGCGTGATTCAAAGCCAAGAGTCACAGCGATGCCTTTCCACTTCAAAAATTGTGCATCGAGTTGCCATTGGTCGCCCTGAATAGGGAAATCCTGAGCAATACAAAGATCCCCAGTAGAGAGGTGAGCGATATAATATTGCTCCGAAATCTTATCGAACTCTAGTTCAGCAATAGCCTCTTCAGCATTAAATTGGCTGTAGATATAGAAAGGGGCAATCAGCAGTAAGAATGCCAGTGACAGAATGGCAAAAGAGAACAACCATCGAAGGGATTTAAACAGAATTCTAAATAAAATAGTGATGCACTCGTTGCTTTGATTGTTGCCAGTCTAACGCGTTCGGGTGAGCAGGTTAAATCGTCAAGGTTAGCGCCCTTTTGTTATAGTTTCTCTTTTTCTTAGCCAGCCAGGGGGTGATATCAGTGACAACCATTGCATCCGAGCATCGGTCGATGATCGAATATATTGCGGCAAATGTCGCGCTACCCGCGATTAAGTCGTTGTACATTCCGCCTCCGGAAGCGGCGGAATCCAAAAATGGTGAGTTTGGGGTAATGACGCTTGAGGATGGAACCGTCGGTCTGGTTTATCTTCTTTTATCCGACACTTTGGCAGCGATTCAATCAAAGGAGATCGCTGAAGGAGTGGTTGGGAAAAATCCTGCCGATATTGCGCTGGCCGTTGAGGGTGGTAATGAAATTGATAAAGCGTTGGCGATGGGGGCGTTTAATGCCATTAGCCAATTCATCTTTAGCCGCTCTGGTTACGAACTGGATTTTACGACCAATGCGCTCGATGAGATTGAGTTTAGTACAACAGACCGGGTCGGAATGGTCGGTTTTTTCCCGCCACTCGTGCAACGCTTGCGTGAACGTTCAATTCCGTTAACAGTGTTGGAGCTGAAAGAAGAGTTAGTGACGGTGGAAGAAAATTTTGAGGTAACCCTTAATCCTGATCGGCTTTTTGAGTGCAACAAAATCATCTGCACAGCAACGACGTTACTTAATAGCTCTATCGATTTCTTACTTGGAAAATGCGATCCAGCGGCGGAAATTGCGGTGATTGGGCCGACGGCTGGATTTCTGCCAGATGTATTATTTAAGCAGGGAGTTGATTTGGTGGGAGGGAGTAAAATCCCCGACTCAAATCGTTTTATCGAGAACTGTAAAAAGGATCAAAAGTGGGGTGAAACAGCACGAAAGTACTGTCTGACAAAACAGAATTATCCCGGTTACAAAGCCTTGATCGAGAGGATCGTTCGTTGACAACCCCCTCAAAATCAGAAGAGAAGGTTATTCTAATTACCGGCTGCTCCAGTGGCATAGGCTATGAAGTTGCCAAAGGATTAGTCGAGCGGGGTGGTTACCGTGTTTTTGCCACAGCAAGGCAACATAAAGATGTGGATCGCTTGAATTCGGAAGGTCTGGAAAGTTTGCAGCTCGATCTTGCCGATTCAGCATCAATCCGGTCAGCGGTTAACGAACTGTTGGCGCGAACCGATGGGAAGCTTTATGCGCTTTTCAATAATGGCGCATACGGTCAGCCTGGTGCGGTTGAGGATCTAAGTCGTGAGGTGTTGCGTGAGCAATTTGAAGTAAATTTTCTGGGGACTCACGAGTTAACGTGTTTGGTTTTGCCGATAATGCGAGCTCAGGGAGAGGGAAGGATTATTCAAAATAGCTCCGTTTTGGGGTTGATCACACTCAAGTATCGCGGCGCTTATAATGCCAGTAAATTTGCATTAGAAGGTCTTAGCGATACATTGCGAATGGAGCTAAAAGGAAGTGGGCTGGCAGTTTCGTTAATCGAGCCGGGGCCAATCGTGAGCCGTTTTCGCGCCAATGCTTTTGCCGCTTTTCAGAAAAATATCGATAGTGAAAAAAGCCCGCACCGACAGCTTTATCGAACTGTTGAAAAAAGGCTTGCATCAGAAGAGGGGGAGGCGCCCTTCACCCTGGGGCCAGAGGCTGTTCTAAGACGGGTGATTCATGCGCTTGAAAGTGATCGCCCCAAAGCCCGTTATTACGTTACATTTCCGACCTACCTGTTTGCTTTTTTAAGAAGAATCTTGCCCGTTTCTCTACTGGATAAGATATTGATCAGAACATCAGGGTTTGAGAATCGCTGATCGGGTATAATTTCCAGCTTTTCCGGATAATAGATAACAGAGGATTCTATGGCTCTTCATTGCGGCATCGTCGGCCTGCCAAACGTTGGTAAATCAACCATTTTTAACGCCCTGACCAAGGCGGCTATCGCAGCCGAAAACTACCCTTTTTGCACCATCGACCCCAACGTAGGTGTCGTGCCTGTTCCAGACAAGCGCCTCGATGCCCTGGCAGAGATCGTTAAACCCGACCGGATATTACCGACCACTTTTGAATTCGTGGATATTGCCGGGCTGGTTGCGGGCGCATCGAAAGGAGAAGGGTTGGGAAACAAGTTTCTCGCCAATATTCGTGAAACCGATGCCATTGCTCACGTTGTTCGCTGTTTTGAAGATGACGATGTGGTGCATGTGGCTGGCCAAATCAGCCCCAAGGACGATATTGAAATCATCAACACAGAACTTCTGCTTGCAGATTTAGCAACGGTCGAAAAGGCGGTGCAGCGGGTCACTAAAGCTGCAAAGTCAGGCGATAAGGCTGAAGTCGCCCGTAAGAATTTGTTCGAGCGCTTTCTGGCGCATCTTGAAGAAGGTGAAGCAGCACGAACGCTCTCTTTAAGCGATGATGAGAAGAAATTGGCGCATGAGCTGCATCTGCTGACGATAAAGCCAACAATGTTTATCGCCAATGTGGCTGAGGATGGTTTTGAGAATAACCCTCATCTTGATCAGGTCAATGAAATTGCCAAACAAGAGGGCGCAGTCGTTGTCGCCGTTTGTGCAGGAATGGAAGCCGAAATTGCGCTATTGGATGATGAGGAGAAAGGTGAATTCCTGGCAGATATGGGGCTAGATGAGCCGGGGCTGGACCGTGTTGTCCATGCTGGTTACGAGTTGCTAAACCTCTCAACTTATTTCACAGCAGGCGTGATGGAAGTGAGAGCCTGGACAATTCCAACGGGTGCGACAGCACCACAGTCTGCGGGTGTTATTCATACCGATTTTGAAAAAGGCTTTATCCGTGCAGAGGTAATTGCCTATGAGGATTTTATCGAGTTCAAAGGTGAATCGGGCGCAAAAGAGGTGGGTAAATGGCGCCTGGAAGGCAAAGACTATATTGTCCAGGATGGAGATGTAGTCCACTTCCGCTTCAACGTGTAGATTAAGAGAGCGTACCAATGGCAAAAAAAATGACCGTTACCACAAAAATCATGATTGCGATGGTGATCGGTTTAGCCATTGGTAGTCTAATTAATACCTTTGCGAGCGAT
>QNFJ01000208.1 GCA_003646305.1 Gammaproteobacteria bacterium
GAACACCACCGGTTTTCCATTTCCATTGCCATACCATTTGAGCTGCTCATTACCATTTTCTTTCTTCTCAAGCTTAAGCTGGAAAGCATCTCGCATTAATTACCTGTCAAGTATTTGGGATGATTGTTTTTACCGGATAGGTGAGCTTGTTGTTCCAGTACAGGTCAAAAGCATTCGACACGCCTTTTAACCACTTCACCGACAGCGAGAACATCCAGGTCGGCAAATTCAACTGCTGGATCGGCCTCAAAATATTCATCCCCGATATTTCGTCCACCGAGTATCGTTATAACATTGTCCGCAATAAAGGATTTGTTATGCATCCGCCGGGGCAGTGATCACAAAGCCATGCTCGAAACCTGATGAAGAATGTAACCTCGTACGCAATAAAAGGAAATAGCTAGTTTCCGCAGTTCCCCCAACATTGACCTCCTTTTTTATTCACTAAAAATATGCCATCTGACACACTGAACAGGTCAATAGGCACACGTTTACCACTCACACAAACTTTCTCTAGTCGTTTAAATTAAGATTGAAATCCTCAGTAATTTACTAAAGTTTCAATCCATTTTTGAGAGAAAGATATGCCTAAAGCTATTTCACAAAACCTAGAGATCGAAAAACGGGCCGCAAGCCGTAAATTCTATCAACTGATTATCCGTTGGCATTTCTTCTGTGGGTTGTTTTTTATTCCCTTAATTATTGTGATCAGCATCAGTGGCTGTATTTACCTGTTCGAAGATGAATATGAAGAGCTTATGTATCAGGATTTACTCTTTGTCTCTCCTGCTGAAAAAGCACTATCCACATCAACGCTCCTCTCTATTGCGCATCAGGCACTCCCTAACATGAGAGCAAGTAACGTTAATCTCTTCGAAAGCCCAAATAGAAGCGCAGAGATTATTTTCAGATCAAAATCAATGCACCATGCTAAACCGCTAGAAACCAGTATGGAGTGGGCGGGAGATGGCCCAGAAAAAGTCCGCATGGTCATGAACCAAGAACGAACTAGCGTTTTCATTAACCCGTACAGCGGTGAAGTTCTGGGGACAATGAAAAATAGCGACAGACTTATGGGGTTTATGAAAGATCTGCACGGCAACCTGTTAGCCGGAAAATTCGGTACAAAACTTGTTGAGCTAGCTTCCTGCTGGGTCATCATGCTCATGACAACTGGGCTTATTATGTGGTGGCCACGAGGGAAAACTGGGATTATGGGAACGTTGATTCCACGCTTAAAAACCAACAGAAGGCTCTTCTGGCGAGACCTTCATGCTGTCCCCGCTTTTTACTTTTCATTCCTTATTATTTTTCTTGTCATCAGCGGCCTTCCCTGGACTGATGTTTGGGGAGATGCTTTTCATAGCATACAACGCAATTTAAACATGTCTGCACCAGCGGGATTTCATTCTCGGGAGCTAAAATCTGAGTTTATTAAAGATAGCGAAACGCTCTCTATAGATCATGTCCTCATCGCAGCAAAAGAGAGAGGCTACAAAGGCGATCTAAATATCAAAATACCGCGAAACAAAACGGATACTTATGCGATCCAAAGAGACTCGGATGATCCTGCTGAAAGCCCTTCTATGCATCTCGATCAGTACACCGGGCAGGTTCTCGCTGCCAGCGAATGGGATAAAGTCCCTCTGCTCGCTAAAGCGGTCACTTACGGCATTAAACTTCATCGCGGAGAATACTTTGGCGTATGGAATCTTGTACTCGCGCTTATCACAACACTGGTACTCATCTTTATGTCTATTTCCGGCCTGGTGTTATGGCTACAGCGACGCCCAAAGAAAAAGCTAGGCGCCCCGAAACGACCCAGAAACTATAAAGAGCCAAAATGGCTTATCTGGACAACTGTTGGGTTTTCGCTATTTATGCCACTATTGGGTGCATCTTTAGTGCTATTTCTTATCAGTGACTGGTGCTATTCAAAGGCACGCCAAAGCTTTGCCTAAACAATCCAGAAACCACCCAAAACCTTCGTCATTCCCTTCCGTTTTGCGCAGAGTTCATCACGAATCTCTCCTGACATTTAAAACCACTTCTTCTTACAAATAGATAAAACGGTCGAACATAAACCTGTTCTCCAGTTAAACTAATCAACAGCACTGGCAAAGAGACTCAGTCAAAAAATGATCTCTCCATTCGTCACCAGAAAACATAAAGTATGGGCAACCTAAAACCTCACAAAGCTAGAAAAAGATTTGGCCAAAACTTCCTCCATGACCAAGGGGTTATTCAGGCCATCCTTTCCGCCATTTCCGCCTCTTCTGACGACCATTTAGTTGAGATTGGCCCGGGCCAGGGCGCATTAACCGAGCCGCTTCTACAGGACTGCAAAAGACTTGATGTCGTTGAATTGGATAGAGATCTTGTTCAGTTATTAGAAAGAAAGTTCTCAGCACAGCCAAAACTAAGCATTCATAGCGCTGATGCTCTCTTTTTCGACTTCGGAAAGCTCAGTGAAAATGGTGAGAAACTTCGAGTGATTGGCAATCTCCCCTACAATATCTCTACGCCACTTATGTTCCACCTTCTGGAAGGAAGAGCGGTCATAAAAGATATGCACTTTATGCTGCAAAAAGAGGTCGTGGACCGGATGCAGGCGCAGCCCGGCAATAAGCACTACGGAAAGTTAAGTATCATGCTTCAATACCATTGCCACGTTGAAAAGCTTTTCGATGTACCACCCGAGTGTTTTGATCCTGCCCCAAAAGTGGTGTCCGCCATCGTTCGACTGATCCCGCATCACGAGCCACCGATTAAAACAGAAAACCCTGCGCTGCTTAGCCGTGTTGTCACACAGGCCTTCTCACAACGAAGGAAAACACTGCGTAACTCACTATCCGGCCTGTTTAGTGCTGAGCAATTAATCGCTCATGAAATTGATCCTACGCTACGCGCAGAAAACCTTTCTATCGAAAAGTTCGTTAAACTCTCAAATGTGCTGAACCAAAGAAAATAAAAACAGGCTAGCTAATAAAAGGCCAGGCCGCCGCCATAATGCGCCACGAGCTAAAGACCAACAAGAACGACAGCCCCATCGCAAAAAAAATGCCCTTCGAAAAAGCATGACGGAGGATATGTGCCAGAATGGCAAAGTTCCAGGCCAAAAACCCACCGATCATCTTTAGTGGAAATGTGGGGTACTTTGCCTCAAAGCCATCAAAACCATAGGTCACCGTCATCAAGTACATGTAAATCAACATGAACAATCCAGCCGCAACAGCCGACCCCATAAGAGCAGAAGCCACCTGGATAAAACGACTACTTTTATTAGAGAACCAAAGCCCTGCCGCTAATAAAGAGAGGATTAGTAAAACCGAGTACCCCGCCTGATGAATTGCCACCTGGAAGCTGACTGTCTGCATCTGGTACAGAACAATCGTATACATCGGAACCAGCAATGAAAGGAAAAGCAAAAACCACAACTTTGAGTATTTTAGATCCTGTGGCGCACTGGTAAATAGACATATATCGCCCGCAATCAAAAACTGCTTCATCGAACACCTCCCCAACACCTCTCAAAGAATGAGCAGCATAAGCAGATGGTAATGTGATGTCTGTAACTATGTCACAAAGTGACTTTGTTAGCTGGAAATCCCGGTTACAGCGAACAGGAATGACAATATCTGGTATGAAAAAAAGACATATAAAAAAGACAATCCAATCCCGAATGAGAGCGGCTTTGATAATGCGTGGCGCAAAATATGGCCAACAACAACAAGATTCCATACCAGAAGCAGCATAACCGTATACGAGAGCATTCTCGATTCGCCAATATGCGTTTCAATCCAGTAGAAAAAAGGAAGAGAGGCAATTGTGAATAATGAGCCACAAGCCAATATCGCCGTTGCCGTTTGTGCAAACCGAGCCATTTTGTGGCTAAACCAAAGAACAGCCCATAAAAACACCAACAATAAACCAAGCTCTGCAGTCGCTTGAAGCATCGCAAAAAACAGATTAGTTGTAAGCGATGTTAAAAGTGTATTGACCGCAAAATAGAGCCCTAAAACATATTTAAAGAGCCCATTATCCGCAGGGGTGTCTTGCGGCCCCCGCATTAAAAGACAGATCTCTACGAAAATATTCAGTACATTCATCGTGTTTATTAGCGGCTTTAACAGCCACATTCCTCTGGATATTTATGGTGCATGAGTGCACCTATTTTTATCTAATCACGAACATTCAAA